>JAFDXA010000177.1 GCA_018268185.1 Bacteroidota bacterium | reverse complement strand
GTGCACTGGTCGTTGTATTCTTCATTGCAATGGTAAAGCCATTGAATGTGTATGGGCTTGTGAAAGCTGAAACCGGCAAGCTGATAGCACTGATGGCTGATCCTGCCTGTGCACCCATAGTAGACAACTCTGCGGCAGTGTACAGGTACTGTACCTTGCTTCCTCCCCAGAATCCTTTGTACGGAGTAGCTGTTGTATTAGATACTGTACCCGTACCGATTGTACCAGATCCTGTACTACCAGAAGTTGCGTTCAAAGTTACATTACCACCCACACAAACTGTAGCAGCCGTTGGTGTAATTGTTACAGGACTAGGTAATGGGTTAACAGTAAGGTTAACTGAAGCTGTGTTGGCACAACCCAGTGGGCCGGTACCGTCATTAGCTGTTACTGTGTAAGTGTAAGTTCCGGCTGCAGTTGGAGTAACTGAAGTTGTAGCTGCACTTGGACTTGCGATACCAGCAGTACCTGATGGTGTTGCTGTCCATGCGAAGTTTGTATATCCTGTTCCTGAAGCAGTGAAGCTTGAGCTTTGGTTCAAGCAGATAGCTGCAGGAGTAGCCGGAGATATCGTTACAGCAGGAGAAGGATTAACTGTTGCAGTAACTGGTGTACGTGCAGAAGTACATCCTGCGGCAAATACCCAGTTGTACATTCCCATCCAGTATGTCTGGTCAAATCCATTACCAGTGATGCTGGCAACAGCTGATGTTACTGGATATGTTTGACCTGAAGTATTTCTTGTAATACCACTTGATGGCATTGTAGAAGTGTACAGGTTGTAGCTACCCGGTGTGCCCAAAGTATAGTTGATCGGAATAGTTTGTGCTGTAGCCCCACCAGATACAGATGTTGTATAGTTGATGGTAGCCAACACTGTTCCACCGGTTGTTGATCCTGTAATTACCTGGATCACACCAGCCTGGCCTGAAGCAACCGGGTAAATATCTACAGACTGAATTGTAGTAGGCTGTGTTGTAGTGAAGTTCACGTTCCAGGCAACAGTTTGTGTACCGATGGTACCACCCTGTGCTGTTGGTGAAGCAGGTCCCATATTGATATTGCTTCCTCCAATACTTGCATCAACATAGTAAGTGGTTGTTGTGCTGATAGAAGGCGTAGTGAAGGTAGTACCTGTGCCAAGCGGAGAACCACCTGTTGAGGCTGCATACCAGTTAAGCGTAGCGCCCGCAGAAGCAGTAGCCGCCAGAGGTACTGTACCAACACCGCAACGTGTTTCGGGTGTGGTAGTTAATACCTGAGGATTGTTGAAGGTAACAGTAACCACATTGCTGTTAACTGTTGTAGCACCGCAGGTAACAGTTGCACGATAGTAAGTAGTAGCAGTAATAGCTGAAGGCTCTGTGAAGCGCAGGCTATCTGTACCAACATTTGTCCAAGGACCACTGTTACTTACAGTTGATGATTGCCATTGGATTACACCACCAGCAGCTGAAGACAGTTGCATTACCGGGCGACCGGCAGTTAAGCAGTAGCTCGCTGAAGAAGGTGAAGTAATGGATACTGTACCAACAGCAGGATTTACACTGCTCAATACAGTTGTTGGCATTGCATCATTTCCTGTGTAAATATCTCCTGTAACAGTCGCTGTACCATTGAATGTGTAAGAACCTACAACACTCATATCGTATTGCGTAGGCATCGTAACATTCATAGAAGCACCCGCTGCCAATGTACCAGTGGTTAATACCGTAGTACTGCTGTAACCGCCGGTAGCAGTAACATTCACAGTAACATTATCAACAGAGAAGTCGATTGGATCAATTGATGAGTTGGTCAATTGAACTGTTACATTTTCCAGACCGGTATGGCAACCATTTGTTCCCGGAGCCACAAGCGCTGTTAATCCTACGTTCAATCCTGGAGCAGGGCTGAATTCATCAGCACCCATATCAGGAGTTCCAGAACGTGTATCACCATCAATATCATCTGTTACAGAACCAATTGATGTGGCAACTGCATTGAGGTTGATATTGAGAATGGTATTTAAGTGCAGGTCGGTAGCCGAAGTGAATACCGGCGCTACATTTTTAGAATTTGCATTTCCGCCGAAACCGGTTTGCATATCAGCCAGTGTATTCCTGTCGAAGCTGATATAACCGAGAGATCCACCCGGAACATAATAATCATTGTAATCTATCGCTGCGAAAACAGTATTGGCAGCGAGGCTGTACACTGCATAACGGTTACCTGAAGCCTGGTTGTTGGCCAGGATGTTGTTGCGCAGGTTGATCGCACTGGCATCTGTAACAGCAGCAGCAACATAAACGTCGGCAGTAGTACCTGCAACAGCCTGGTTGAGGCTTACACTGTTGTTATAGATTTCATAACCGGCACCTGAAGCTACCACGATACCGTAACCGTTGGTTGAACCACCGGCACCAGCAACATCATAAATGAAGTTGTTTGATACCAGCGTAGCAGCAGATGTAGAAGTAGAACTCAACACAATACCTGCAGCACTTCCGCTGGCAGCAGTGTTTTTGATATCACCGATCTTGTTTTTGCTGATCGTTACACCACCGGTACCTATTGTTGATACGATACCTGTTGTTGTTCCTGTTCCTATTGAAGTAAGACCAGTAATGGTGTTACCGGTAACTGTAATATTAGCGCCAGTAATACCGGAAGTGATGTTGATACCAACAGGATTTGAAGTTCCTGAAACATTTACATCCAGGTTAGAAATGGTATTGCCGCTGATGGTAGTATTCTTAACATCAGTAGCGAGCCAGATACCACGGTCGATTTCTGAAATTGTATTATCGAAGCTTCCGATAGCATTGTTTGTTACAGAAGCACCATCGATACCCTGGAGGTAGAAACCAACATAACGGATCGCATCAGTACCTGTATTATTCAGGCTGTTTCCGTTAAGGGTGTATGCATTACCGTTTCCGGCAGCAACAACAGCGATACCATAAACACCCATATAAGCTTTCCTGATGCTGTTGTTCTGAATGGTAATATTATTGAAGTAACCGGCAGTTCCTGCAGAAGCACCGTCAGAAACGATCACAGCAGTAGATGTATTCACACCATTGCTGATGATTGCGTTCTTAACAGTAACGTGGTGAATTGGAGTAGTTCCTGTTGAACCGATCCAGATCACACTAGGAGATGTGGTACTTGTATTAGAGATGGTCAAATCGCGGCTTGTTGTACCGTTGTTAGAACCATCAATCGTTACGTAGTTGTTGTTCACGATCTTGATCAACCTGTTGGATGCAACAGCTTCAGTGATTGAAGCAGTAACACCTGTTGCAGGCTTGATGGTAAGTGTATTGGTTGCACTTGCCAGAGCCTGGTTGTTGATAGTGATCGGGAATGTTTCACCGTTAGCGATGTTATAAGGTGCTGTATTGGTGAGGTTGAAAGTGATCGGGCCAGTGATACATGTTGCCGCATTGTAAGCAGCTACCGCAGCAGTAAGTGTAGTGAAGTCACCACCAGTACCTACATTGTAGCTACCACCCAGTGTATTGTAAACCCTGCTGGTAGTTGGTAAGGCATCGTTCACTGTATTCACATCGCCTGTTACAACCGCAGTACCATTGAATGTATATGTACCACGGAGGGTCATATCAATGGTTGCAGGCAATGTAACGGTTTGTGTTGCGTTAGAAGCCAATGTACCTGAACTGATCACGATATTGCTGCTGTATGAACCTGTTGGGCCTGTTGCAGTAACGGTAACAGTAACATTGTTTGTGCTGAAATCGATGGTGGTTAAACCATAGTTTTTCAGTGTTACAGAAACTGTTTCAGTAGCAGTGTAGCAAGCCGTTGGAGCTGCAGGAGTTACGAGGGCAGACAAACCAACGTCGGCACCAACTGCACCATAGTTACCGGCATCAGCGCCGATATCTGTTGGCGTGAGGTTCACACGAACATCCTGGTCGTAGTCGTCGGTAACACCAACATTGGCACCCACACCATCAGCCGGGCTACCCGCAGTACTACAATCTGTAAGATGTAGGTTTGGTGTTCCTGCTGTAGGGTTGTTCAGGCAAGGATTAGCATTCAAGCTATTTGCATCCTGGCCAGAAGCAGTTTGCCATGCACCAAGCGTTGTAACATCAGCTCCGTTGATGAAGCCAAGTACACCTGTTGTTGCGCCGGTTGCCCTGTATATGTTATTATTAATTGTCAATCCGGTGAAAGGAGGTGTAGTACCACCCATACGGATCGCATAATGTTTACTTGTACCTGAAGAAGCGCTGCGCTCGTTCATGAAGATGTTGTTGCGGATGCTCCTTGTACTGGTAAGCGTAGCATTATTATAGAATGCATACGTACTTGTAGCCGGAGTTGCGTTAACACCTGTACCACCAATGTACACTGTATTGTGCCAGATATTATTTGTTCCGGCAGTTTCCAGGATACCATTGTAGTTGGTAGCAGTAACGATAGCCGTTCCACTGGCGTCAATACCCAGGCGGATCATATTGTTTTGGTACGTTGCCGTAGCTCCAACAATATTGATACCGTTCACCAGGGCCGACGTACTAGGTGAAGTGAGGCTATGTATCAAGTTACGATCGATCATACCTGCTGTAGTCGGTCCGTTGTAAACGATACCAGATACATAGGATGCAGCCGTAGAGTTATTGTTTGCCAATGAGTGGATGGTATTGGCCCTGATATAGCTGCTACCTGTAGTAGATGATACGTTACCGATACCGATCACAGAAGCTGAAGAACCTGTACCTGTACCGTTTGAAGCTACTGTTAAGTTACGAACAGTGTTTCCTGCGATACTATCCCTTCCGCTGGAAGCCCAGATACCACGGATGTGGGTGCTGGTATTCGCAGCAGCAGGCACATAAGTATTGTTCAGGTTTGCGATCGTGTTGTTGGTAATATATGCACCTAAACTTGGAGCTGCTGCCTGCAGGATACCAGTGATCACCGCAGCAGTAGTTCCTGTACCGGCTGAACTATATTGCACACTGTTTGAAGTAGAAGTGCTACCAATGGTATTGCCATTTACAGTGTAGAGACCAGTAATTGACGATGTGTTCCAGATAGCATTGAATGTATGAGATATACTTGCTGTGCTACCGGCCACATTGATAGAACCGATCACGTTATTATTGATGCTTACATTTCCGGTTGCTGTAGTAGTAGTACCAATACCCACGCTCACACCAGCTGTAGTAGAGATCGTACACAATATTGATCCGTTACCAGTACCGGAACCAATTGTGTTACCAGTTGTAGTACCGATGTTGGCAACACCTGCACTGAGGTAGATACCGCACCAAACACCCGGAAGCGTTGTGGCGCCACTGGTTGAACTCCAGTTGAAGTTAGCAATGGTATTACCCTGAACAGAAGTAGCTGTTGTAGCTGCCACTGAAAGTGAAATACCCTGGAACCTGTTGGCAACAGCACCAGCTGCTGTCCAGGCTGATCCACCTGCATTAACTGCGCCACCACCAATATAGTTATTGCTGATCACGAAATTATTACCGGCTGTGCTGCTGGCAATCTGGATACCATAATGTGTAGCACCCGTTGTGTAAGTTCTGCTCGCAGTCTGATAGATGCTGTTTCCTGTGATGGTCCAGTCTGTATTACCTCCTGAAACCAGGATACCACTTGTAGAAGAACCTGCGAGGAACTGGTCGTGTATTTTGTTGTTAGAAATTGTAACACCGCTATTATAAGTAGTAGTATTTGTAGTTGTACCAGATGCATATATAATATTACCGGCAGTGCCACCTCCGTTGAGGTCGCAATTGTCGATTGTATTATTATCATTACCTGTTGTTCCTGTTGTTGTACTGAATACGATCATACCGCCTGTGGTAGAAGTATTGGATCCTGTCACAGTGGCGTACTTAACAGTATTGTTTGTTGCATCGTTAACGAAACGGATAGGAATACCAGCTGTTGTGGTATTACCGATTGCAAGGTCAGCACTACCGGATCCACCGGGGCGACCATCAATGGTATAATATTTACCACCGTTGAAGTCGATCGTTGCCGTTGTGCTGGCACTTGTGATTGAAAGACCAATTGATCCAGATTGCGGGCGGATGGTTACTGTTGTACCGGAATTGGCACAAGCAACAGCTCCAAGAACAATCGGGAAAGTTTCTACACTCGAAACATAAGTAGGTTGCAATTCCAATATCACCGATCCTGTTATACCGTTGGCTGTGATTGCTGCTATTGCCGCGGTAAGACTTGCATAAGTACCAGTAGGCCCTACACTATAAGTTCCACCAGCAAGCGAGCATGCATTGGTAGCCTGGCTTTCTTCAGGATAGCTTGAACCAAGTGCACCTTCTGAAACTGAATATACCCTCCATACATAAGAGGTGTTGGCTGTTAATCCTGAAACTGCGAGTGAAGTTGCTGTAGCATTGGCAGTCTGTCCATAATACTGGAAGGTAACACCGCCATCAGTTGAACCATAAATAGCATAACGAACTATACCGGTTGTTGGAGATGCTGCAGTCCAGTTTAACTGCATACTGGTAAGTCCTACGCTTGAAAAAGTTAAACCCGATGCAGCTGCCATTGAACTGATCGGGGTGAATGTATATTTTGTACCACTTGTGATTGCATCTGTCTGGGCATTGTTGGCAGTTGCATAACTAATGGTTCCTCCATTTGTTGTAACACTACCGAATACGGTAGAAGAGTTGGCCAACCCTACTGAATAACCAGAGTTGGCACTGTTGGTGATCATACCGCTTCCGTAAACCATTTCAATTTTACCGGAAGTTTCAGATAACCAGAGTTGGAAAGTACCGGCACCAGAAGCGCCTGAGCCAACCCTTGGAACCTGCATGTTCAGCCACTCAACAACCAGTTTACGGTTAGGGGCTGTACCTATTGTTTTGTAATGAACTTTACCATTTGTACCTGTCCACAGGTCATCCCAATAAGGGGCAATGATCGGGTTGAAAGTTGACGTGGCCATTGAGTTGGTCCAGTCTGAACCCGGTATTGTACCGCCCAACCGGACGAAACCATTGGCCGAGGCGCCGAACGTAGTGTAGCGGGTCCCGACGAACCAATAATCGAATCCGATGTTCATAAGCCCATTACCGCCGCCGTCATCAACGTTGGCTGCAACAATATCGGTAGTACCTGAAGACATGTCTTCAAGGGTAGCTCCCGTGCCTGTTGTTAGGGGATAAGTTGTAGCGCTGATTGTCTGCGCATTAGCTGCTGCGGTCACGAACATCAATAAAACAAAAAGCCAACGCATCATACGCGCCGGCTTCGCAAGCAAGTTTGCTTTGCCAATTGATGTTCCCAGACCATTCGCAACTGTGTTTGTCCTGTTTGAAGTCCTGGTAGAAACGTTCATATACATTTGGTTTAATAATTCCTAAAGCGATTTTTTAAAAAATTTTTCCTTCAAAAACACTAACGAATTTGCCTAAACGAAATTCGTTTACTGCGTTTTTAAAGGGACAAAAAATTTAAAAATTTCAGGAGGTACGCTTTTCTTGAAACCCTTGCCAGTGGCTGATCTTTTCAAGTCCGATCTCTCAAAACGGTTTTCAGAAAACAATTTTAAATTCCTGTTCTTCAGGAGCTTAAACTGTGGACGAAAACTTAAAGTTGAGGGAGCAGTTAGTGGTTTTGGAAAGGAATGGATCGGTTAATTATGAGGTGAATATAGCGGGCATTTTTGAATTGGACAAAATTTTTTAACAGTTTTTTTAAACAAGTTAAAATAACTGACATCAATCATGCCCGGGATTATTTTTCATCTAATAAAAGGATGGCCTTCAGCCGTTACTGGCAGTACATTCCGGCCCATAAACACAACTGCTAGCTTCTCCCCTGCATTTTTTTGGAAAATAATCGCGGTGCCGGCAAACGAAATCTTTCGTTATGCCTTCCGGGGTATCCTGAAATCCATTTCGGTGCAAAAAAGGGGCGCAAAAACAACATGCAATTTTGTGAAATCAAATCACTTTTCCAGTGAATTAAAGTTTAAAAAACAATAAAGAAAAAAAAATACGCTACAGGTTAAAGAAGGCTGAAATACCTTATTTTACTGACACTTCGGGAAAATCAACAACAGTAACGTTATAGAATAAACGAAAAAATAAATTTATCCTGCCGCAATATTATTTAATCGAATGAAAAATATTTACAGCAGGTAACTTTACCCGGAAATTTTCTTCCCCATCCCAATATGGAATAATTTAAACCTTAACTTCATAAACAATATTTCACCCCGCCAACCTCCGCCCAAAAACCAGGTGATTTCCGGGTGCATACCATATATATATGTACAAAGGCAATAGCAAAGGAGAAAAAGTAGTAGCTGAATGGCTCCGACAAAAAGGCAGACAGCCCTTTGCTTTCCAGGCTAAAACCTGGAATAGTATCATTGCCGGTGAATCGGGGCTTGTAAATGCGCCAACAGGTTGCGGCAAAACCTATGCAGTTTTCCTGGGGGCGGTTATACGTTTTATCAATGAGCACCCGGATAATTTTACCGAATGCGGGGAGAACGGATTGAAATTATTATGGGTATCCCCGCTCCGGGCTTTGGCAAAAGATATCGGCCGGGCTATGGAAGAAGCCATCCGGGAACTGGGCTTGCAATGGCGGGTTGCCATCCGCAATGGCGACACAACAACAAGTGAAAGGCAGAAGCAAAAACGCAAAATGCCCGAAGTACTTATCATCACCCCCGAAAGTCTTCACCTTTTACTGGCCCAGAAAAATTACCCCGAGATATTTAATCCGGTTCAAATAATAGCCGTAGATGAATGGCACGAACTCCTCGGTAGCAAACGGGGGGTACAGGTAGAGTTGGCCATCGCCAGGATCATTGGGTGCAGGAGAACGGAAAATGAAAAAGCAGGAAAAAAAAATCCACCGGTTTCGGTGTGGGGCATTTCTGCTACCATCGGTAACCTGGAAGAAGCCAAAGAAGTACTCCTCTACCCCACCGGTGAAGTTGGGAACATCATCAAAGCCGATCCTAAAAAAAAGATCAGGATCACATCCATCATCCCTGACGAAATTGAAAAATACCCCTGGGCCGGGCACCTGGGTTTGAAACTTGCCGATAAAGTAGTACCCATTATATATAATAATAACACTACCCTTCTTTTTATAAATACCAGGGGTATGAGTGAGCGGTGGTACCAACACCTGCTCCATATCTCCCCCGACCTGGCCGGTGTAATTGCACTTCACCATGGCAGCATTGAACAGGAATTGAGAATATGGGTGGAAGATGCCCTGAATACCGGTACGCTGAAAGTAGTAGTGAGTACTGCCAGCCTTGACCTTGGTGTCGACTTCCGGCCGGTGGATACCGTGGTACAGGTTGGCTCTCCCAAGGGAGTAGCCCGGTTTCTGCAACGAGCAGGGAGAAGCGGCCACCAACCGGATGCCGAAAGCAGGATATGGTTCCTCCCAACCCATTCCCTTGAACTGATGGAAGCAGCGGCCCTCAAAGAAGCGGCCGCCCTGAACTTTATGGAAAGCCGTCAGCCGCTTTCGCTATGCTACGATGTACTGCTCCAGTTCATGGCAACACTTGCTGTATCTGATGGATTTTACCCGGAAGAACTCTGGCAGGAAATAAAATCAACCGCCTGTTTCAGGGACCTGGCGAAAGAAGAATGGCAAACTTTGCTCCAGTTCCTTACCACCGGTGGAGTAGCCCTCGGGCAATATGATGATTTTAAAAAAGTGGAGATCATCGGCGGGCTGTATAAAATTACCAGCCGCAAAATTGCCATGCGTCACAGGATGCACATCGGAACCATTGTAAGCGATTCCATGATCAAGGTGAAATTTATCTCCGGTGGCTATATTGGCGTGATCGAAGAATATTTCATCTCACGCCTGCAACCGGGAGATGTGTTTACCCTTGCGGGAAAAAACCTGGAGTTCATACAGATAAAAGACATGACTGCTTTTGTAAAAAAAAGTAATGCAACCAAATCGATCATTCCTAGTTGGGAAGGCGGAAGGATGCCTTTCAGCGCCAACCTCGGTTTCATGCTCAGGAAAAAACTGGATGAGGCTGCCGCCATGCTCCAGGGAAAGCCAAAACACAAACCGGAAATTGAGCTGGAAGTACTGAGGCCGCTGCTGAACCTGCAGCATGAACTGTCGCATATTCCGGGCGAAGGTGAACTGCTCATTGAGCACATCGAAACAAAAGACGGTTATCACCTTTTCGTTTATCCTTTCGAGGGAAGATTGGTACACGAAGCCATGGCCGCCCTGCTCGCCTACCGCATCAGCCGAACCAAAGCCATTACTTTCAGTTTTGCCATGAATGATTATGGTTTTGAATTGTTAAGTGACCAGCCGATACCTGTTGATGACAGTAATGTGTATGAATTGTTTTCAGAAAAAGATCTCCTGGCCGATATACAAAGAAGTGTAAATGCAACAGAAATGGCCAAAAGAAAATTCAGGGATATTGCTGTCATCGGTGGACTGATCTTCCAGGGCAGGCCGGGCGAACAGGTGAAGCAAAGACATATCCAGTCGTCGGCATCATTGCTTTTTAATGTGTTCTCAGAATATGAACCGGGCAATATATTATTAAGGCAGGCATACAACGAAGTGATGGATCAGCAGATGGAAGAGGTTCGCCTCCGCAACATGCTCGAAAGAATACAAGAAGGAAAGATCATTATACGTTGGCCCGAAAAGCTAACGCCTTTCTGCTTCCCGTTGAAGGTTGACAGTATGAGAGAAAGTATTTCTTCTGAAAAACTGGAAGACAGGGTAAGAAAAATGCAGGAACAGTTGGAGAAATAATTAGAGAATGTGATAATTAGAGATGTGACAATTTGAAAATGTGATGATGTGATGATAACAAACTATATACCTGCACCAATAAATACAGCTGCCACCCATTTCATTTTCACATTTCCACATTTTCAAATTACCACATTGTCAAATCAATAAATCAAATGCTTCCTGTTAACGGTATATAATATGATAAAGATTACCGGGAACATCCACATGATCAAACCAAAACCGCCGAAAGCAGCCGTACCGATAAAGAAAATTGTGCTGAAAACAGGGAGCACTTCACCTATCAGCCAGAAAGTATAGCCCTGCTTTTTCAACTTGCGCATTTCGATGGCCCCGTACAAACAAAGTGCCATGGCAACCAATCCCAATATCAACATGGGTAACCGGTTTTCATAAGCTTTTCTCGACATTTCGAGCATCTGCGGCGTCATCATACCCCTTACAAATTTGGGTGCTTCATCCAGCTTCCCGCTGTTCATCACTTCCTTCAGATCTTCGTACGATTTTTTGGCGCTGATATAATTCCATGCTGACGAAAGGATACCCAATGATGACCCGATGATCGTAAGGATCGTCAATACATTTATTGATGATGGCAATTGAGACTTATCAAATTCGTTCAGTGCATTAGTGTTGGTTTCCTGGTTCATGAGTTTTATTTTTTATCAAATTAAGCATATTAATTGAAAATGGAAGAATCCGCAAATATGAAAGTTTGAAATTTTCTTCATTGATTTACCTTTACGGGCCAGGTAATTGATCAACATGTTCCCGTTCATTCCTTTTTCTTTCCGAAACAACACACTGCTGCTTACACCCGGCCGGAGTATTTTCTGGGAAGAAAAAAAGCTGCTCATTTTATCTGATCTCCATCTTGGCAAATCCGGGCATTTCAGGAAAAGTGGCATTGCGGTTCCCCAGAAAGTTTTCAGGGAAGACCTCCAGCGGCTCTTTGACCAGGTTCGCTTCTTTAACCCTAAAGAGCTGCTTATTGTTGGCGACCTTTTTCACAGCACTGATAATAAAGAACATGAACTTTTTCTGAAGTGGAGAAAAGACATGCCAGCCACTCCCATCCGGCTGATCAGGGGGAACCATGATATATTACCGGGTGAGTGGTATGCAGAAGCCGGTATTGAACTGGTGGAAAACGAGCTGGTGATCGACGAGTTTGTTTTTACCCATGATATCAGTTCTGCCAGTAGCAGCAACGGGCATTATTATTTCAGCGGGCATATTCACCCCGGTATCGTACTCAACGGTATGGGCAAACAATCACTCCGGCTCCCCTGCTTTTATTTCGGGAAACAGTTTGCCGTGCTGCCGGCCTTTGGAAAATTTACGGGAACCCATGCCATGGACCCGGGTAAGGGCGACCATGTTTTTGCCATCCTCGAGAAAGAAGTCATCAAAGTACGATGACCAGGTTCGGCTGAATCCAGTTTTCCAAAACACTATATACATATATATATGTATAGAAAACATATTGCCTTGTTTTTTTCAATATTTGTGGTTTGTTTCACCGGTTGCCGTTGTTAACTGGCTGCTTTTGCTGAAGTGATTTTGTAACATTTTTATGATGAAATAAAAAAATGACACAAAAAGTTTAAATCAAAAATTGGCACAAAAAACTGATCCTGGAAATTGACACAAAATGTCGTGAATAAAAAATGACACAAAAAACCCTTGCTGAAAAATGGCACAAAAAATTGTAAACAGCAATTGATACAGAAATTTATTGCCAGGAAATGTTACAGGAAAGACAGATTTTAAATTGTTACAAAATTCTGTCGTAAAATTTGTTACAGAAGCGGACCAAATAAATAGGAAATAATTCAGATGTTCACAAATCTTAATATATGACCATTATTATCCTGCACGAGAAATTCTTTCTTTCCCAACCGCATATCTTTTAATGAACCCCTGGGGTCCATCATTTCAAGGCTGGATAAGTTAGCAAACAGATCTTCTACATTGTCTGCCACAATACTGCACGAACCTGGCTGAATTTTTTCGTTTCCCTCCCACAGCACGTATTGAATTTCAATCGAATCTTTTTTCACAAGCAGGTAGCTACCAAAATGCCGGGTTTCAAATTTCAGTTTGTTCTTATAAAAATGGGCAGTAGCGGTAAGGTCGTAGGCTGGCAGTATGGGAATTACACTCAGGAGCATTGCTATCGTATTTATGCATTTTACCGGAAACCGGTTCTCTTATAGCTTATTTTACATTGAAATTAATTTTATAATTCAAAATCAGCTATTTTCGGAAATAAGAATTTGTTATTTGACCGGTAATAATAAATATACGGAAGAAGAGTTGGTTTCGCTGTTGCGGCAGAAAGACCAACATGCTTTCTCATACTTATATGATAATTATTCCGGTGCACTGAACGGTGTGATCGTTCGCCTGGTCAATGATGTTCAGCTTTCTGAAGATGTGTTGCAGGAAGCTTTCACCAGGATCTGGAATAATTTCGGCCAGTATGATAGCAGCAAAGGGCGCCTTTTCACGTGGATGATCAACCTCACCCGGAATCTCGCCATAGACACGCTGCGGAGCAAGGGCTACAGGAAGCAGCAGCAAATCCTGCGTGATGAGAATTCCGTAAGTAGTTATCATGACAAAAGCTACGCTCCTGATAAATTCGACAGCATAGGCCTGCAAAAACAAGTAGCACAACTGAAGCCCGAACAAAAAACCATCATTGACCTGGCCTACTTTAACGGTTTTACACAGGAAGAAATATCCAGGGAACTGGGTATTCCCCTGGGCACAGTTAAAACCAGGATGAGATCAGCCATTATTGAATTACGAAAATTACTTGATAACAGCTAGTGGAACTGGTAGAGATCATATCGTCTGGTTTGCTCGAGTTATATGTACTCGGAATTGCCAATGAGCAGGAATCTGCACAGGTGCTTGCATGGGCAGAACAATACCCGGAAGTAAAGCTGGAACTGGAGGCCATTGAAAAAAACATGGAGCAGTATGCGTTGGCTAACGCTGTTCCGGCAGGCGGGCTTGTAAAAGAAAAAATTGCTGCTGAACTTAATATTCAAACTCCGATTCAATCAACAGCCGCAGGCAGTTCAAAATATATTTCTTTGAATAATTTCTGGAGGTACGCTGCGGCTGCTTCCATTGCATTGCTCATCGGCAGTGCTTTGCTGAATGTCGTTTTCTATTCAAAATACCAGGACAGTAAAAAGCAATTTGCCTCAGCTGTTTCGGCAAAAAACAGTGCTGAAGAAAGACTGGCAGCTTTGGAAGAATCGAACAGGGAGATGAAAAACGATATGGAAGTTGTACAAAGCAGGTACAGTGAACCTGTTTCCCTGAAAGGCATGGCCGTTGCACCCGATGCCGCAGCCAAGATCTTCTGGATGAAAAATACGGGTGAAGTTTATATAGACCCCAACAACCTGCCTGCCCCCCCTTCGGGTATGCAATACCAGCTATGGGGCATTGTTGATGGCAAGCCTGTTGATGGCGGGTTGATCGTATTCTCAAAAAAGGGCGACAAATACCGCATTCAGAAAATGAAGAGTTTTGGTAAAGCCGAGGCCTTCGCAGTTACACTGGAAACAGCCGGCGGCCATCCTCAACCGAAAGGCGATATGTATGTGATGGGAAGGATGTAAGTATTAGATCATACTTCTAAGCGCCTTGCCTTTTACTTTTTGTTCTTTTTATATTCCTCATTTGCCAGTGTAAGAATAACCCCTATAGAGGCAATTATAAGAGGGATGATCACAACCTCCCCTACCGCTTTGCCCTCATTTTCTCCTGAATTAAGAATTCGGTTATTCCAAAAAATAATCCCTCCAAAAACTGAAAGTACCAGGAAGGCAAAAGAAAGTTTCAAGCCTTTTGCAACCGGCATGAATTTATAAATACCCCAGATCAATGTGCAGGAGATAAGGCACCATGCAAGAATGTAAGCCGCTGATGGGGTTAACTCTTTTTGTCCAAAGCTTATGCCCGTTAATGTGAGCAACCCTGCCGACAGAAAAGCTACCAGTGCAGAAAAATCTTCACGCATCAGGAATGGCTTCTTACTTTCTTCGATTTTATTGCCAAATTGAACGGGTAATGTATTTTCAAATTCCCGATCCCCGGAGGCATTTCCTTCACTGCGTATCACAGTATTGGCTGCCGGTGATATTTTAATTTCACCCGGATCAAAATCATCTCCCACCTGGTTGTGAAAAGAACCTGCTGTTAAATCCTGCCCGAAATTGTTCTCTGAAAAATGCCTGTCGGCATTAAAACCGATCTCATTATGTTCTGTTTGTCTTGCAACAGTTCCGGGATCAACATAAGTACTCCTGGCCTGCCTGCCTCCTTTCAGCTTTTTCAATTCAGCTTCCCCACCTGCGATCAAAGCTTTGAGGTCTTTGATCTTGTCATCACACAAACGCTTTTCATCAGGATCACGGGATATAGTGCGCTTGTGTTCCCACTCGCCCAGTTGTTCGTTCTGCAATTGCAGGGTTCGCAATATGCTTTCTTTTCTGTCTGACATGTTACCTCTTTTAATTAATGGGTTGATAGGCCTTATCACTTCATGAACAAGGCACTTTTTTCGAGGAATTTATGAAGATCTTCCTGGGTCATTTCAATGGATTCCATTACAGACAGTGAACTTGCTACATAACTGTTACGCTCGTCTGCATTTACAGCTCTTGAAAAAACAGAGTAATTATAATAGGCGTTCCCGGCTGAACGTGCTGCACTCCTCGCCGCATAGCCTGAATAATAAAGGTTTGATAAGGACCTGCTGGAATTGCCGGCCCAGTAATAACCATAACCATACCCGTAATATGGGGTATATGGCGTATAAGCATGTGCATTTGCAATGGCGCCTACTACATTACCCCAAACCCTGGCCGACTTTTCCGATTTGGATTCCCCGGGGAATGCAAAGTCATCATCCCGAATAACTTTTCCTTTTTTTACATTGAGAACCTTTACTGAATACTTGATGCGGGCTAGCGGTTTTTTATCCGGCCCCACGCCTCTTTCCAGTGATGCGATCACTCCTGTAATAATATAATCCACATTTGCTTTCTTACCCATCTCAACCAACTTCATCTCAGCTCCTTTGGGATCGTAATTTTTTATTTTGTTGCGGTCACTCAAATTTACCAATGGGGTAATGACGACTTTTTTCGACATGCCCGGCACATCCACGCCATTCACAAAATCGCTGAGGCTAACGATCATATATTTATCCATCCCTGCGATCTCATCCCTGATCATCTGCATGATGATGGAAGCCGGATCTGAGTTGTCAACATACTGGTCTGCTTTTGAATCATCCTGTTTCCCCACTTCTGAAAGGTAGGTGATGGTGATCTTCTTTTTTGCTTCACCTTCAAATTCTATCCGCAGCATTCCCTGGTCGAGGCTTAATATTTTTTTATAGATAGTACCTCCGCTTGAAAATTTTTCGGAGATCGTATTATCACCCTCATTATAATTCCACTTGCCCTGTCCTTTTACCTGCTGCACACTGCCGCACTTATCAACTATTTTATATGTTTTATCATTTTCATATTTCAGTTCCTGGTCCCGGTCGCAAGGCATCATGGCCAGCGTGAGATTTCTTACCGTGTCGAATATGGTTTCCTTGTACTCTGCGATTGTCCATTGATGCCTGGTTAATTCTTCAATGGCAACCCGCGGGCTGTTGTTTGTTTTTGCGGGATTGTTGATCCATGCAATACTTACCAGCAGGGCAACGCATATGGTTGCCGGTTTAAGGATTGTTTTTACTTGTTTTGTTTTCATATCTGCAGTGTTAGGTTTATTAAATGTATAATCGCGAACTATATTATTTTACCTGGTATATAGATAACAGTTTTTACTTATCCCAGGCCACCCTGAAACCAATATAATTTTCCCGGGAAGATGGCTCCCGCTGGTTCCTGTAAGTTACCCGTAACTGGTTGCCATCCTGGGCACTTGAAATGGAGCTGTTGTAAGCTCCTCCCCTGATCACTTTTTCAGCACCGGATCCCGGCCCTTTTGGATTCACTTTTTCAGAAATTGAGTAATACCTCGGGCTGAACCAGTCGCTGCACCATTCATATACATTCCCGGTCATATCATATAATCCGAGGGCATTGGGCTGTTTTCGCCCCACAGCAGAAGGCCTGTTACCTGAATTATCTTTGAATACAGCAACTTTTGAAGGATTGTCGCTTCCGCTGTAATTTTTGCCAGAATTGGTTCCTTCTTTTGCTGCGTACTCCCATTCGGCTTCTGTTGGCAATCTGCCGCCAACCCATTCACAATAATCTTTTGCTTCCTGCCAGGTAATATTTGTAATGGGGTTTTCATCAGCCCAGCCGGTTGAAGGAGCAGGAGGCATTGCTTTGTTTGCAATAGCACAATAGGCCCGGTACTGGGCCACGGTAACTTCTGTTTTTCCCAGGCTGAAAGACGAAACGGTTACCGGGTGTTCCGGCCTGTCTACCGGGAAGCCATTTTCATTTCCCATGGTGAAAGCGCCGCCTGCAATAGATATCTTCGGGATATTTTTTGCCGTGTTCATTTGTTCTTCCCTGATCTTCGCCCGGCATGTTTCTGCTTTCTCAAGCACTGCCTTGTCATTTGCTTTTATGAGCAATGCAGACTGATAATCTG
Organism: Bacteroidota bacterium; assembly: GCA_018268185.1. Lineage (GTDB taxonomy): Bacteria > Bacteroidota > Bacteroidia > Chitinophagales > Chitinophagaceae > Ferruginibacter. Next base: position 599 of record JAFDXA010000177.1, on the reverse strand, counting down.
TGAGGGCTTCGGAGAATTTATTGTCAGCGAAATTTTTATCGCCGCTTTCCACCAAAGCATTGAAACTTTCTTCGCTGTTATCTTTGTTTGTGATTGTATTCTGAACCGCATCCTGTGGTTGCTGCGCAGGTTCTACTGGTACCTGTATCGCCCGGGTGCTGCCTTTGCTGTCTCTTACAGAAATGGAAATCCCGTTTATTTTATCACGCTGGATCTTCGCCAGGTAGCCCTTATCAACAGGCGACCATTCTATACAATCCGTGCAATTAATACCGTCTATTTCATAGGGGGTTTTCTCTGCACCTTGGAATGGAACACCTCCATATACGGTTATTAAAAGCATCCCGTTTTTTGTTTCAACGGTGAACTGGAGTTCTCCATTCGTGCTCCCGCTACCCTTCTTTTGCTTTACTTTCGCAAGCGCTTCGCTGCTCAATCCGGGTGAAGGAAGTATCTGCACCACTACCTTAAACATTTCTGTTGCCTCATTGAATTTCTTCTGGGCTATAAGTTCATCGGCTTTTTTGAGATAAGTTATTTTTTTGATGGCTGCAGTATCCCCTGGATTATAACTCAAAGCCTTTTTATAGGATTTATGC
>JAFDXA010000176.1 GCA_018268185.1 Bacteroidota bacterium | reverse complement strand
ATGCAAACGAAAATGTAGATGTTGTAAAAGATTATGTGGAGAATGAATGGGGCCTTTCTGATTATACAGATCGATTAAAAGCAAAATACAGTTACACGATCATTGAAGCGCAGGAACTGTATGGTAAAAAATTTGAAAAAGCCATTGAATCCTATATCCATGAAAATGGAGTCGACATCCTGGCTATGTTCACGCACAAGAGAAATTTTGTGGAAGAAATATTCAGGAAGAGTGTAACCAGGAAAATGTCGTACAGTACCAATATCCCTATGCTGGCGATCCCTGTCTGAAAAAACACCGGTAAACTCTGATAAAAGGCAGCGATCGGATACATGAAACTACCAGGCCTGCAGCAATAACTGCAGGAGTATTTAACCCAACATCCATATCAACAGAACAGCCGACAAGCCCATCAGCAACAAGGTTACAATACCAAGGAAGTTGCTGATGGGTTTGTTGGTATATTCCTCCATGATCTTTTTATTGTTGCAGATGTGCAATATAATCCCGATAATAACCGGCGCTGTTACACCATACAGCACAGCTGTATAAATAAGCGCCTTCACCGGATCAACACCATATGCCTGGATGATAAGCCCGGCAAGTGTTGAGATGATCATCACAAAATAAAATTCCTTCGCTTCATGAAATTTTTTATTCAATCCTTCCTTCCAGTTGAATGTTTCGGCAATTATGTATGAAAGCGATCCTGCCAATACCGGTATGGCAAGAAAGCTTATTCCTATTACGCCAATGGCAAATAGAATATATGCCAGGTTGCCCGCCACAGGCAGCAGGGCACTGGCCGCATCCTGTACTGTATTGATCTCATAAATACCATGCTGGTGCAGCACTGTTCCGGCGGTAAGGGTTATAAAGAACATCACCAGTACAGAAAAGAACATCCCCATCCTGATGTCTTTCTTCATGTGAGGAAGAATAAACTTATCGAGAACAACATGTTTTTTCTTTTCCGGAAACTGCTCAACTTCCATGGAAGTCTGCCAGAAAAAAAGATATGGAGAAATCGTTGTGCCCAACACGCCTACGAGTACAGCCAGGTAATCAGCTGAAAAAACAATGTGTGGTACAAAAGTGGCTTTCAGTATAGCAGCAATATCCTGTTTTACGAGAAATGGTACCACGAGGTAAACCAGCAGCACAAGGCAAATGAATTTCATGATGCGGGCAAGCCGGTTGTAAGAAAGTTTTATCGTGAAGTAAAGTAGTAACAGTGTAAAAGCGATGCTGAATATGGCAGCTGGAATCTGCGGAAATATCAGGTTTGCCACTGCACCCATACCGGCAATATCAGCAGCTATGTTGAGAATAATCGCCGGGCAACTGAAACCGATCAGCAGGTATAAAACCCATTTGGGATAATATTCTTTTACAATACCGGCAAGTCCGCGATTGGTAACAATGCCTATCCTTGCGCACATTTCCTGGATGCCATACATAAGCGGGTAACAGAAGAGTGCTGTCCAGAGTGTATCCAGTCCAAAGCGAGCTCCCGCTTGTGAGTACGTAGCTATACCTGATGGATCATCATCACTGGCACCGGTTACTAGTCCGGGGCCAAGTGCTTTCCAGAAATTTCTAAACCAGTTTGTTGACTTGTGTTTATGACTCATACGGTAAGCCGAATTTTCAGCTTGCTGGCCTAAAAGTACCGGAAGATTTGGTTCTTACCTTGAAGGAAATGATCTGAATATTTTTTTTACCGCCTGTTGTATGGCTTTCTCTGGATTTTTGCGGGCTTCATTTCCAACAATGTCTGTGGCCCAGCCACGCCAGATGAGGGTGTTTGTTTTGGGATCCATCACATCTATAATGAGCGTTCCCTGCCTGTATTGAAATGTATTCACACGTTGCAGGTTGGATAAAGGATGCTGCAGTGAATTATTGGATTCACTTACTGATCCCAGTTTGTCTTCAACCAATATATGATAATGTATTTCCAATGCCCCATTCTGTTCCTGCATGGCATAATTTCTTGATTGCAGTTCTTTGTTAACAGCATCACGGATGCGCTTGTCGTTTAGCTCATTATAATATAACGGATTGGATGCTTTGTTTTCGATCGCAGTTAATGACTGCCAGTTATAACTGCTGTAATTTGCAGGGCTGTGATCTTTATCCTGGTCGGTGAAAACTTCCATGGTTGATCCGCAGGAAGATAGCAGGAGTACCGCCAGTAAACCACTGAATATAGTTTTCATGTTTGTTGTTTTGATAAAAGTAAACTTCCGCGGCCCGGCATATTATGATATTGATTAGGATGGCCTCAAATTTTTATCAGCGGTAAATTTTGCATTCTCACAATTATTCACAGAATTTTAAGTTATATGTGAAAAACACCCGGCTCATTTTATTGTCTTTTTATTTAAATTGAACCTGATCTAAAGCTAATCCACATGAAATTTTCTACAGGACAAACCGTTACCATTCTCAATACTGAGTACAAACCGGCCGGTACAGCTGTTATACGGAATTATGAAGAGGGATCACACCGGTATGAAGTAGAGTTCAAATATCCCGATAACGATCAGCCCGCCAAGATCTACATCCCGGAAGAAAGACTCATTCTCTTTTCTGCCTGAGCGTAACTTTCTAAATAAATTACTGGTTTTCAATCCCCTGATCATGGGGAAGGGGTTTATTTCAGCCCTGTAATCTTCCTTTACATACTGAAAAAAAATAAAATGCGTTGTAATGAAACAGCCCAGGCTGTATTTGCCTGCTAAAAACATTAAGTATGACGATTGACGCAAGATTGATAAAGCAGATCGCTTTTATCCACGAGATCGATAAGCTCAAATATATTCAGCGTAAAACGAGGTTATTCAACAGCACCCGAACGGAAAATGATGCTGAACACAGCTGGCATCTTGCCATGATGACCATTGTGCTGGCCGAACATTCAAATGTGCCGCTCGATGTATTGAAAGTGATGAAGATGGTTTTGATACACGATGTTGTTGAAATAGATGCTGGAGATGTTTTCCTGTACGACACAAAAAGAAGTCATAGCAATACCGAAGCTGAACGTGCTGCGGCTGAAAGAATATTCGGCATGCTGCCTGTGGAACAGGAAACCGAGCTGAAAGCGCTTTGGGAAGAATTTGAAGACGGTAAAACTGCGGAAGCAAAATTTGCGAGGGCTATGGACAGGCTTGAACCTTTGCTGCAGAACGTATCCAACGATGGCGGCACCTGGCGTGAGCACAATGTTGATTATTCAGATGTTTATAAAACCCAGGTGGTGATACGTGATGGATCTGAAACGATCTGGAAACATGCAGAGCCCATGCTGGAAGATGTATTTAAAAAAGGATTTCTGAAAAAAGCAAGTTGATAAGCTCACACTCAAACTATATTTCTGAACTTAAAAGAGCATTCTGGCAGGAGTGCCCTTTTCATATAACATCATCTTTGTTTCAGCATGGCTGTCCATGGGCCGTATTTATGTTGCTGTTCAGAGAAACTGTCTTTATAAGGACCAAAAGGATAGTCAAATGGCTTACTGGAAACATCGGGCCAATCGCCGGCGAATCTTTTATCGGGCCGCGGTTGCGAATTTACAAATGCAGCAACATTCCAGGCTTCTTCTGAAGTAAGCGTATCTTTTGTGAGGTCTTTGTCAAAAGGCATATTGAATTTTACATACCCGGCAAACCTGCTCAAACGGTACAGCCCGGCCCCGGTGGTAAAACTGTGAATTCCCCACAAAGGTGGATAAGTATAACCACTGCTGTCGGCATTAAACAGTCCGCTGCCATCAGCAGCATGGCATTTTGAACATTTGGCTGAGAATATGAGTTTCCCTGCAACAGGATCGGCTGCGTCTTGCGGCAGGGTAATTTCTGCAATACCTGTTCCGATAGGTTTCACATTTTTAGGAACATTGGTTCCGAGCCAGCAGATATAAGCATAGATGGCTTTCATCTCACGGCTGTTGCTGTCGAGAGCAGTGCCATTCAGACTTCTTTCGATACAATCATTCACTCTTTTGAAGATGGTTTCAATGGTTCCGCTACGGGCTCTGAATTTCGGGTAAGTAGAAGCTACGGCACTGTAATTATTACCATAGAGCCTAATGCCGGCATCGAGGTGACAGTTCTGGCAATTCATGCCATTGGTAATATGTGCAACAGTGCCCTTGGGTCCCAGGTAGAAAGCCGTATTTGATACCAATGCTTTACCATAACGAATAAGATCACCCTCGGGTGTGGCCGGCAACCTGTTCATATCCGGTATAATCCATTCTGTGCCGGAAATTTTGCTTCCCGGCCCGTTATACTTCCCGAGATCGGATGGGATTAAAATAATGGCTGCTGCAACAACAATTATCATAATTAATCCAATCCACCAATACGATTTCAAAAACTGCATGAATAAAATTAAGGCGCAACAGAACAATATGCGCAACCTTTTTCCTGGGCACGGCCGAGCGCCCAAACGCCTGATGGAACAATTTCAATTCCCGGCAGGATTCCTTTTTTCCATTCGGCCATCACATCTGAAGCCTGCATATTCATCTGGCCGGCGGCTACATTGCTGTACACTGTCATGGCCATGTTGCAAACACAGAACATCACACCGTTATCCTGCAACTCGTTGATCCCGATCTCTACATTACCAACACCGGGAATTTTAAAATCACCCGGTTTGGGTTTCCAGAAAGGATTGCGGACAGAAGGCTTTTTGGTAAGTGGATCATCGGCTTTGAACAGCTCACCAAAATGATATTTTTCCCAAAGGCTGCTTTCCATCGCATAAGGAATAGCATCATGCCTTAGTACCACTACCACGCCACATTCTTTTTCCGGGGTGCCTGTGGCTGCGTTTGTTATCATAAATACTTTGGGCCATGCGAATGGCATGATGCCATGCGGGCCGGTTGCATCAAATACCATTTTATGTTTTTTCCCATTGAGTTTATCGAACCATTCATCGGGTGGGGCAGTCATTGAAAAGTCACTAACAGTTTCAGCATGCAGTTGCTGAAAAGGACCTGCAATACTTGCCATACCGATTGCAGCAGTACCTGTGGCAAGCGTTTGCAAAAACCTGCGACGGGGGGATGCGTCGCCCATGTTTTTCTTTTCCATAAAAATATGTTTCCTTAAAATTATAAACCCTGCAGTTAAATGTCAATAAAGAGTTATGCACCTTTTCAGGTGTTTCTGGCAGGGTTTACCCGGATATCTCAAAGAAGTATTTCTTGTAGAAAACTGCTCAATACAGCGCTTCGCATTCATTAACAAAGTTTTAATAAGAGGCTTTTAAATCTTTTTCACCAGCGGTTGTCAGATATGTAATTCACTTAACCGATAAAACTGGTAACAATGAAAAAGTTAATAGAAAGCATTCAGAAATTCTTCAGCGTTGAAAATGATTTTTCAATCCTGTCGAGCAACATCTAAACAACAAATACAAACAAAGTAATTAATCAATAAAAACTACTACGATGAAAAATCTTATACAAAGCATTCAGAAATTCTTCAGTGTTGAAAATGACTTTTCGATCCTGGTGAGCAATATCTAAACAACAAATGCAAACAAAGTAATCAACCAATAAAAACTACTACGATGAAAAATTTAATACAAAGTATTCAGAAATTCTTCAGTGTTGAAAATGACTTTTCGATCCTGGTAAGCAATATCTAAACAATGAAAGCAAAGAAGCGATTCACTGAAAAACTACTACGATGAAAAATTTTATACAAACCATTCAGAGATTCTTCAGTATTGAAAATGAGTATTCAATACTTGCGGGCAATATCTCTTAAAACGACACTTACTTTTGAAGGGGTACATTTGGATGATTACGTCCGGCATTTTTGCCGGACGTTCTGTTTAAAACAGGGTGAGTTGTTCGGGGCGCAGGGAAATGATACCGTTTGCTGTTCCCGAACCGGCATTTTCGTTTACGATCCTGTACACAGCTGTAGGCCTGTACCTTGAAGCCACTTCCACCACAATATTTCCTTTGTGTTTGCTGAATAATTCCAGTACGAGTTCGGGGTCGTTGTTGTCTTTCGACAAATGCGCTAAAAAAAGATGACTCATAAACCCGGGCCGGTGATCGCAGAAAAGCTGCAATGCCTGTTCATTGGAAAGATGCCCGTGGCCACCACGTATGCGGTTTTTGAGATGAATAGGGTAGCGGCCATTTTCCAGCAGAATTTTATCATAGTTGGCTTCCAGGTATGCGGCATGGCATTGTTTGAAATGATGCACCAGGTTGTCGCAGGCAATACCAAGGTCTGTAAACACACCCACATTAATTCCCTCGTAAGAAACAATAAAACTGTGCGGATCTGCGGCGTCATGGAATTTGCCAAAAGCTTTTATATGCAAATCGCCAACAATAATCGGCTCCGATGAAGT
>JAFDXA010000175.1 GCA_018268185.1 Bacteroidota bacterium | reverse complement strand
CGGATATGACGGAAGGATTGAATGAAGCAGAACTGAAAGCCATGATCCCATTGAAGCGTTTCGGAACGCCGGAGGAAGTGGCCCACACGGTAGGATTTCTCGCTTCCGAAGGAGCTGCTTATATTACAGGCGAAGTGATCTCCATAAACGGAGGATTGTATTCTTAAAGGTCAAAATTTAAAAGTCAGAAGCAAAAAGTTGGAAAGGAGTTGATTTTTCAGGTTACTACTTTTGACTGCACACTTCTTGCATATATGAACAGAGTCGTAATAACAGGAATGGGAATTTACTCCTGCATCGGGAAAAATCTCGATGAAGTACGTGATTCACTTTACAAAGGAAAATCGGGTATCATCTTCGACCAGGTGCGGAAAGATTATGGGTACAGGTCGGGACTTACCGGTTGGGTTGACAGACCCGACCTGAAAGGATTGCTCGACCGCAGGGCGAGGATCATGTTACCGGAGCAGGGAGAATATGCTTATGTGGCAACCCTGGAAGCAATGAAAAATGCAGGCCTAGATCCTGATTATATCGCCGGCAGAGAAGTAGGAATCTTATATGGTAACGACAGTTCCGGCAAGGCAGTGATCGAAGCGAATGATATCATCAGGGATAAGAAAGATACGATGCTCGTTGGTTCCGGTGCGGTGTTTCAAACCATGAACTCCACTGTTACCATGAACCTGGCTACCATCTTCAAACTGAGAGGTATCAATTTTACTATTAGTGCAGCCTGCGCCAGCGGTTCTCACTCTATAGGATTGGGGTATCACTTTATAAAATCCGGTTTACAGGAATGCGTGGTTTGCGGCGGCGCCCAGGAAATAAATCATCTTTCCATGGGAACATTTGATGCCCTTTCGGCGTTTTCTATCAGGGAGTTGGAACCAACCCAGGCCTCACGTCCTTTTGATCGCGACCGCGACGGGCTCGTTCCAAGCGGAGGCGCAGCAACGGTTATACTTGAAAGCCTCGATTCAGCGTTAAAAAGAGGTGCACCGATACTGGCAGAAGTGATAGGCTATGGATTTTCTTCCAATGGGGGGCATATTTCAAACCCTACCGTAGATGGTCCGGTAAGATCTTTACAAAGAGCTTTGGCAGATTCGGGATTAACGGCAGCCGATATTGACTATATCAATGCACATGCAACGTCAACCCCGGCAGGTGATTCCAGTGAAGCAAGGGCAATTGATGAAGTTTTTGGTACCTCCAAGCCTTATGTAAGTTCAACAAAATCGATGACAGGGCATGAGTGCTGGATGGCAGGAGCAAGCGAGATCATTTATTCTATGTTGATGATGCAGAACGGTTTCATTGCGCCCAACATCAATTTCAACAACCCTGATGAGGATTCAGCAAAACTCAACATCGTAAAAAGTACGATAGAAAAAGATATAGTTGTATTTTTGTCCAACTCCTTTGGATTTGGAGGAACCAATTCATCGCTTATTATTAGAAAATTTGCTTAATTGTGATTATGGAAAAGAAAGAGATTATTGAGAGAATTCACACATTCCTGGTCGACGAATTTGAAGTAGAGGCAGATAAGATCGTACCGGAAGCAAACCTGAAAGAAACACTGGGCCTTGATAGCCTCGACTACATCGACCTCGTAGTGGTTATCGAAAGCAATTTTGCTTTCAAAGTAAAGCCGGAAGATTTCGCCAACATCACTACTTTCCAGGATTTCTGCGATTACGTTGTCTCCAGGGTAAATGCTAAAGAGCTGGTATAATGTCTCAATGGCACGGTAAATCGAGGGGAACCCCGCTAGGTTACCGGATATTCGTGTGGGTACTCAAAAACCTTGGTGTATCTGCAGGCTATTTTGTGCTACGTTTCGTAGCATTTTATTTTTACCTCTTTTCATACCGGGCTTCCAAAGAGATATATTCACTGTATCATAAAAGGCTGGGTTACGGGAAACTTGCTTCCCTGGGCAAGTTGTACCAAAACTATGTGCTCCTTGGGCAAAGCATCATCGATAAAGTGGTGCTCATGTCGGGCATAAAGAATAAATTCACTTTCAATTTCGATGGGGAGCATAACCTCCGTGAAATTGTTGCCATGAAAAAGGGCGGCATTCTCCTGAGCGGCCATATCGGCAACTGGGATATTGCAGGGCACCTGTTCAAAAGGCTGGAAACAAAGATCAACATCCTCATCTTTGATGGAGAGCACGAACAGATCAAAGCATATCTTTCTGATGTTACCGGTCCAAAATCAGTGAACATTATCACCATCAAAAACGACCTCTCTCATATTTACGAAATAAGTGATGCATTTAAAAGGAACGAACTGGTGTGTATGCATGCCGACAGGTTCCTCGAAGGCAATAAAACCCGCAAAACAACCTTCCTGGGCGAAGAAGCCAGGTTTCCTGCAGGGCCATTCATCCTGGCTTCAACTTTTAAAGTTCCTGTATCATTTGTTTTTGCAGTAAAAGAAAGTACCTTTCACTATCACCTCTTTGCCAGCGAAGTTAAAGATTACAGCTACCTTGGCAGGGAGGCATTTATTCCCGGGATGTTGAACGATTTTGCCTCCGAAATGGAATCAAAACTGAAACAATATCCCGAGCAATGGTTCAATTATTATAATTTTTGGAGTTAATGGAAACTGATAGTTACGAGATCACCAGCTTTATTCCTCAACGGCCTCCGTTTGTGATGATAGACAGAATCATATCATCCGGCGAACGCACTACCATTTCCGGTTTTATCATCAGGAAAGAAAACCTGCTGGTAGAAAATGGAATGCTTAAAGAACCGGGCCTGGTAGAGAACATCGCTCAAACAGCAGCTGCCCGGGCAGGCGTTACCGCCCAGGAATCGGGAGGCCCTGTGAGGGTTGGATATATCGGCGCCATCCGCAATCTCGAGATTTCGGGTTTCCCCAAAATAAACGACGAAATAATCACTGAAATAACAGTAGAAAAGCAGATTTTTGATGTGTCAATGATAACCGGAAAAGTATCCTGCAACGGAACCATCATCGCATCCTGCGAAATGAAAATCTTTATTATCAACCAATAAGTCTTTAGTCATGAAACGTATTCTAAAACAACATTGCTTACTCGTTCTTTTACTCACAATTGTTTTTGCAAACGGAACATTTGCACAAGCAGCGCTGAAAGATTTTTTCAACAACAGCGAAGCTCCTTTAACTTATCTCGGTGTTGATTTTACAAAAGCAAAACTGATCAACGATCCCGGTGCCAATACAATGGATATCAGGAACCGACTGTACGAAGCCATCAATGACGTAGTTGTTGGTGAACCCAAAAAGTACATGATCGGCGATGCCTTTCATAAAAGCAATGTTACTTCAGACCTGTCTGCAGTAAAAGCACAGAACAGCAAGATCAATGCTGAACAGATCGCATCTTCTAACCTCGAGGATTTTAACCGGCTGAAAGAAGCAGATATCAGTGCTGTTGTAAAATCGCTGGGCATATCCAGGAAAAGCGGGGTCGGACTTTTATTCGTTGTGGAAGCCATGAAGAAAGTGAATAAGGATGATAAGAAGAGCAAGGAAAAAGATATGGCTGCCATCTGGATCACTTTGATCGACCTCGACAGCAAAAAAGTATTGCTTACAGAAAGGGTGGAATGCAAAGCTGCGGGGTTTGGTTTCCGCAATTACTGGGCTTCTACCATCAAAGAAGCAATTGATGAAGCCAGCGACAGGTACAAAGGCTGGAAGAAACAATACGGTGGTTAAACGGCACAAGCAAGTATGATAGCAGAACTGGAAAACAGAACGGAAGTATTGGTGCGCTTCAACGAAGCCGATCCATTGGGCATTGTGTGGCACGGGCATTATATCCGCTATTTTGAAGATGGCCGTGAAGCTTTTGGTAAAATGCACGGATTGAGTTACCTGGAAGTTTACAAGCAAGGTTATGTGATACCGGTTGTGAACGTGCAGTGCGATTTTAAAAGGTCCGTGCGTTATGGCGACAGGATCATCGTTGAAACCAAATACATTCCCACTGATTCTGCAAAAATGAAATTCACCTACAGGCTTTTCAATGCAGAAACAAATGAACTGGTGGCAACAGGTTCCTCGGTGCAGGTTTTCCTCGACAAAGATCAATCGGTTCTTCAACTCTCGAACCCGCCCTTTTTCGAGGAATGGAAAAAGAAACACGACCTGGCTTAACTAAAGAACAATGAGAGCAGTTTTTATAAGTTCAGACAATATTGTATCACCACTGGGACTCACCTCCGCTGAGAATTTCAAAAACCTCAGGGCTGCAGTTACCGGTATCAGAAAACATGATCGTAGCGACATGTCTGAACAACCTTTTTATGCCGCTCTCTTCGATGAACGATCCGGGTTCAGTGATACTAAAAACAAGAACGGTTTTACGCGGTTTGAACAATTGCTGCAGGCATCCATAGAAAATGCTTTGAATTCCGGGCAGGTTAAACCAACGGACCCCAGAACAATATTCATCCTTTCTTCTACCAAGGGAAATATAAGCCTGCTGGAAACAGGAGCTGATTCAAAAGAAATTGCTGAAGCGGTTTCCCTGCAGCATTCGGCAAAAAAAATAGCAGATCATTTTCAGTTCATAAATAAACCCGTTGTTATTTCAAATGCCTGCATTTCAGGTTTGATGGCCATGATTATAGGCATGCGGTTCATTCAATCGGGTAAATATGATCATGCGGTGATCGCAGGTGCAGATGTGATCTCTAAATTTATTCTTTCGGGTTTCCAGTCGTTCCAGGCCGTAAGTAACGAACCATGTAAGCCTTTTGATGCATCCAGAACAGGTATAAACCTTGGCGAAGCCGCAGGTACCATTATATTATCTGCCGATAAAAACAATTCAGCCGGCGTGAAAATATGCGGAGGTTCGGTGAGCAACGATGCCAATCATATTTCCGGGCCATCCAGAACAGGCGCTGAATTATTCCAGGCAATAAATAAAGCTATGCAGGATGCCGGGCTTACCGCTGCTGATATTGATTTCATTTCTGCACATGGAACAGCAACAGTGTACAATGATGAAATGGAATCGAAGGCCATCAACCTGGCCGGTATGCAGGATGTTCCGGTGAATAGCCTCAAAGGTTATTACGGTCATACCCTGGGGGCAGCCGGTTTGATAGAAGCAATAGCCTGCATTCATTCACTCAGGGAAAATGTTGTACTACCCACCGTTGGGTTCGGTGAGCTGGGGGTGCCCATGCCGCTGAATGTATGCAGCAGCCTGCAGGAAAAACCTTTGAAGAATTGTTTGAAAACAGCCTCGGGATTCGGAGGTTGCAATGCAGCAGTGGTGTTAAGTAAAGATGAAAAATAAAGGGCTGAATTGGCCTGGATATAAAAAGAATTATAAACGATAGTAAAAATCAATTTCAGACTATGAAAAAAGAATCAGTTGATGTACTTGTGATCGGAGCCGGTCCTTCCGGTACCATTGCAGCTTCTATCATCAATAAAGCAGGATACAATGTAAGGATAGTGGAGAAGATGAAGTTCCCACGTTTTGTGATCGGCGAAAGCCTGTTGCCACGTTGTATGGAGGCGTTGGAAGAAGCTGGTTTCCTGGATGCTGTTAAGGCAAGAGGATTCCAGGAAAAATTCGGGGCAAAGTTTGTTGACCAGGGAAAAATATGCGATTACTTTTTTGCCGACCAGTTTACAAAGGGCTGGTCGTGGACCTGGCAGGTTCCCCGTGGTGAATTTGATAAAACACTTGCAGATACAGTTGAAAGCATGGGCGTTCCCATCAGCTATGAAACAACCGTTACCGGAATTGAATTCAATGGCACTCATTCAACAACAACTGTAGAAGATGTGAACGGCGAAAAATCGCAGATCGAAGCAAAATTTATTGTGGATGGAAGTGGTTATGGCAGGGTGATACCGAAGTTATTCAACCTCGACAGGCCTTCCAGCCTTAAAGCACGCAAAACACTCTTCACGCATGTAGTGGATGTAAACCGTTCTATGGCCGATGAACCGAACCGCATTACCATCATCGTTCACAAACCCGCTATTTGGATATGGGTGATCCCGTTCTCCAATGGAAAAACATCTGTTGGATTTGTAGGCGAGCCATCTTTCTTTGATCCATACAAAGGAACACCCGAAGAACAGCTGAGGGCCCTGTTTGAATCGGAACCTTACCTGCGTGAAAGGATGAAAGATGTAGAGATGGTGTTTGAGCCAAAAGTACTTGAATCATGGTCGGCAACTTCCTCCACTTTTTATGGAGATGGCTATGTGCTTACCGGCAATGTTACAGAATTCCTTGACCCGGTATTTTCTTCAGGAGTAACCCTGGCAGCAGTTTCCAGTCAGCTGGCAGCAAAACTCGTGATCAAGCAACTGAAAGGAGAAAAAGTAGATTGGGAAAAAGAGTACACCGAACAGATGATGCAGGGTGTAAATACATTCCGCACCTATGTGAATGCATGGTACGATGGAACCCTGGGTAAAATATTCTTTGCAGATAATCCCAACCCTGAGATCAAAAATATGATCTGTTCGGTACTTGCCGGTTATGTGTGGGACCTTGAAAACCCTTATGTAAAAAATCATGACACGGCTTTGCCCAAACTTGTGAAGCTGATCGAATTGGGAAAAAAATTAACAGCGTAACCGTTAGTCGTTTTGAGTAAGGAGTATTACATCACATCAAGTTGTACCATCAGCAATAACAGTATTCACAAGAACGGGGTGCTGTTGTTTGAGGAGAAAGGAAAAGAGCTGAACAATTTCCTTATTTCCGCTTATAAAAATATGGGGCTGAATTATCCCAAGTTTTATAAGATGGATAACCTTTCCCGCCTGGGCTGGCTTGGAACAGAACTGCTTTTAAAAGACAGTTTCAATAAAGACAGTTACAGGCCCGAAGAAACCGGTATCGTACTATCCAACAGGAACTCAAGTTTTGATACAGATACCAGGTACTTTGAAACCACCAGGGCCATACCAAGCCCGGCTTTGTTTGTATACACGCTGCCCAATATTGTTATCGGGGAGATAAGCATCAGGCATAATTTTAAAGGGGAGCATGCTTTTTTTATCTTTGAGGACTTTGATGCAGCTTTCATCCAGGAATATGTTGAAGGTCTATTGAACAACAGCATACTGGAAGCATGCATCTGTGGCTGGGTGGAAGTATTGGGAAATGAATACAAGGCATTTTTGCTGCTGGTAGAAAAAAAGGGTAGCATGGCATTTACGACAGAGAACATACATAAAATATATTACCAGAACAATGGATAAATTAATGGCGGATCTGAAAGAACAGATCGTGGCACAATTGAATCTTCAGGATGTAAAACCGCAGGACATCGGGAATGATGAACCGCTTTTTAAGGATGGCCTGGGCCTTGATTCAATAGATGCGCTGGAATTGATTGTATTACTCCAGCAGGAGTATAAGATCAAACTTTCCAACGCGGAAGAAGGGCCGAAAGTATTTCATTCTGTACGCACCATGGCAGAATATATTACAGCACACCAACCCAGTAATGCCTGATCATGAGTGAGCCGGTGTACGTAGCAGGAGCAGGAGTGATTTCAGCCATCGGTAACAACGTGGCCGAAAATCTCTATGCACTGGAACATGCAAAGGCAGGCATGGGGCAGATGACCTTACTCAATTCCATTCACAAAGAAAAACTTCCTGTTGCCGAAGTAAAACTCAGCAATGAGCAGCTTGCCCAGCTGGCAGGATTACACGCCAGCAAAAGCCGCACGGCACTGTTGAGCATGGTGGCCGCTAAGGAAGCTATTGCCAATGCTGCGATTGAGAACATGCAGCG
>JAFDXA010000174.1 GCA_018268185.1 Bacteroidota bacterium | reverse complement strand
CGTGGTTGTAACTCAATTCAACCACTTTCGTTAAAAAAAAAATGCACTTGTTTCAGGGGGATAAGCCTTTTAACAAGCTGAAAAACAATTAAATGTTTGTAGCAATTTTTCAGGCTTCAGCAAAATTTGCTACAAGTACAGTGGGCGATTTTTTTTGTAGCAATTTTTGTGACATTTTGAAATTTTGCTACAAAATCTGTGTTGATTTTTTTGCCGGTTTTTATGCAGCTTCAAACACTATGACTTAAATATGCCTCGATTTTGAATAAAAAATGCCACAAATTCCTGTTTTTTGGGGAAAATTAAGCAAGAGGCTTTTTTAGCCTTCCTTAAAAGTTATAAAAAAAGCCCCAAATTCGGGGCCTATTCTTTTAAAGTCGCCTGGTTGCAAAATTCAAATCCGGTTTCCGGCATTTAAACAATTTATATCAAACAATTTCTCTACTTGAAAACCTGCTGAGTTAATGTTTTGGAGCCTGCTCATTATCGGGAAGCGGCGCTTTCTCTATCACTACAGACAGGTCATTAAGCGCTACGGTCATCGGCATGATGCCTACCTGCAGTATAGCCTTTTTTCCCCTGATCTCCTTTACCAACCCTACGGTTCGGGCATTTTTCAAGCGGACTTTATCTCCAACTTTTACATCGCCCCCAACCTCCTCGAATTTTTCGTTTAATTTTTTCTGTTGTTTTTCAGTCTTGAATTTTTCACGCTGGTTAAAGAGCAGGGCATGTATGGTTTTTACAGCGCTTTCTTTATCATCGGCCCTGCGCCATTCTATCACCATGGCCTTGAGCTTTCTTTCCATGTCTTTAAGGTAAGCCAGTTTTTCCTGCGATATTTTATTCTGCTGCCGCAGTAATTCTATGTCACGGCGATGTTTTTCCTTATCCATCATTTCCTGCATATCATGCCTCAGCCGCTCATTTTCCTTGAGTAAACGCTGCAGGTTCTTTTTCTCCTTGTCTATCTCCTGGAGATCCTGTTCCGTATTGTTAAGCAGTTTATCAAGCCTGAAGTGATCATCATCTACCAGTTTTCTTGCTTTGGCAATGAGTTTTTTGTCGAGGCCGATCCGTTCTGCTATGGAGAATGTATAAGAACTTCCCGGTTGCCCAACCTGCAGTTTGTATAATGGCAGCAACTGCTTTTCATCAAACTGCATGGCGCCATTGATGATTCCCTTCACTTTATTGGCCATCACTTTAAGGTTCAGGTAGTGTGTTGTTACAATACCAAAAGCGTGTTTGAAAGCGAGTTCTTCCATGATCACTTCAGCAAAAGCGCCACCCAGGTTGGGGTCGCTGCCACTTCCGAGTTCATCAATAAAAAACAGCGTTTTGCCATTCGCATGTTCGATGAAGTGCTTCATGTTCTTCAGGTGCGAAGAATAGGTACTCAGTTCAAACTCCAGGCTTTGGGTATCGCCGATATGGATCATCAACTGCTTGAAAATACCCATTTCACTATCCGGGCTCACCGGCACCAGCAAACCCGCCTGCAGCATCACCTGCAACAGGCCCACAGTTTTAAGCGTAACCGTTTTACCCCCGGCGTTCGGGCCACTGATCACGAGGATGCGATTTGTTTCGTTCAGACTCAGATTTACGGGTATGGTTTGTTTGCCTGCATGGTTGTTGTACAAAAGCAGCAAAGGATGATAAGCGTTGATGAGTTGAACAAATGCCCTGTCTTTCAACATCGGGTAATGGCCGCCGATATCAATGGCCAGCCGGGCCTTTGCCCTGATAAAATCAAACTCCCCCGCCATGTCGAGGTATGATTTCAGCAAGGGGGCATACACACTTAGTTTTGAAGTGAGTTCACGCAGTATGCGATACACTTCCCTGCTCTCTTCATGTTCGAGTGAAAATATTTCGTTGTTGAGTTCCGTAGTTTCTTCGGGTTCTATGAAACTGGTTTTGCGGCTGTCGCTTTCTGAATGGATAACACCTTTCACCATGCGTTTCTGTTCTGCAAAAACAGCCAGCACCCTCCTGCCGTTCATAAAGCTTTCTTCAATATCTGCCAGGTATCCCTGTTTGCCGAGTTTGCTTACGATCCTGTCGAAAACCCGCCTCAATTCATTTCGCCGACGGAACAGGTTCATGCGTATGGAAGCCAGTGCTTCGCTGGCATTGTCTTTTACATTTCCGGTTTCATCTACAACATCTTCAATTGCCTTCCTGATGGCTTTTTCATAATAATTGCCTTCTATAACCCGGCTTAAACCCGGATTGGCCTCCCTGCGTTCCGTATCGAACCAGCGGAATATGGCTGCTGTATTTTCGGCAAGCCTGCTGATGAGTAAAAACTGTTCGCCGCTGAGTGAAGCGCCGGGAATGCCAAGCAGTTTGATCTCGCGGGCAAGATTCCCGGTAAAATCATTGGGAAAATGATCGCCGCTTTGCAGCAGTGTTTTGAATTCATTGGATTGCCTGAGGGCGGTTTCAATAAATTCGAGCCGGGTGTGAATGCGCAGGTGCTGGGTTTTCCACCGGGCATATTCTGTTCTGCAATGGCCGGTCAGCAACTCCTGCATCTTATCGAACTCCAATTGTTTTAAGGTGGACTCCGGGAAAAATTTCATGAACCTCTTTTCTGTTTGGGTGCAAAGTTAGGAAAGCAGCCCCTTACACTATGCACAGCTGTTAATAGTTTGATGAATCCCCAGTGTAAATTATTTTCTTTATTTGAGTTGTTATTTTATTCCTGCATCTCTAAAATCTGTATATGAAAAAACTCTTCATTGCTGCGGTGTGTATGATTGCAGCCATTCACACCATATCTGCACAGAACGTTGGCATAAACAATACCAACCCCGGTTACCCACTGGATATTAATGGAAGGTTAAGGATTCGCCACAACGGGGCAACACCCGGCACCTGGTATAATAAGGCAGACAACAGCGGCCCTGCTTCGTTTGTTGGGGTTATCAACGATACTACTTTTGGCATCTACGACAACCCCGGAGGCAGTTGGCGATTTGCCTTCAATCATTCAAACAGCAACCTGGGTATAGGAACACTTACTCCGAGGTATCCACTTTGCTTTCCTGATGCTATCGGCGACAAAATATCTTTATGGGGAGGCAATACCAGCAGTTCAGCTGCTCATTACGGAATGGGTATCCAGGGATCGCTCATGCAGTTTTTTACCAATGCGTCTAATGCAGACATTGCTTTTGGATTTGGCAGCAGTTATTCTTTTACTGAGCGAATGCGGATAAAGGGAACAGGCAATGTGGGGATTGGCACCAACCTGCCAGATGCCCGGCTCGAGGTAAGGGAAACTGGCTCTAACCCACGTGCGGCCTACTTTTGGGTAAACAGCAGCACTGCCGGTGCAGAAGCCCTTCGGGTTGAAAGCCTGGCTGCAGGAAATGGCGCTGCCCTTGTAGCCTATCGGAATGGTAATGGCAATGCTATTTTAGCCAGCAGCCTTTCGGGAGCGGCAGTGGATATTTCGGCAGGAAGTTCTTCGTTG
>JAFDXA010000173.1 GCA_018268185.1 Bacteroidota bacterium | reverse complement strand
TTCAGTGTTGTAAGGGCCGTATCCTTGAGGTTGTAAACTGATGTAATGAGGTCTTCTGAACCATCTTCCATCTGGCCCATCACATCAAAATAAACCTGGTTTGTAGCAGAAAGATTTTTTGTATCCCACTTGAACCGTTTCCATGATTTGGCCGGACCAAACCACGGAGAACTTATAGTTCCATTCACTGTTTTGCCGGTGAGCAGGAATGTATCTGCTATCTGTGAATTCACAAAAGGACCTATATGCTGCCGTGTTGCGAAATTAACCGTATCGCCTTTTTTGAAAAGAAAAAGGAAAGGCAGGTTGGTCGTGAAGGAATCAATCTTATGCATGCCCGCCTGGTGAAACTTATGCCAGAGTGATTTGCCGCTGCCGTATAAAGTGGTATCGGCTTTCCAGGCATCAATGAATGTGGTATTGCTGATGTGATTGATATTGGTAACAGAAACCAGGTAGCCGTTGGGAATGCTATCGATAAAATCCATTGCATTTTTCCTGCCGGTACTGTTGCTGTAATAATACTCAAAGAATATCCTGGTTGTATCTGTTGTAGCAGAATTCTGGCAAACCCTGTTGCTGTGGAATCTTCCTTCCGTTGCATTCATATTGTAATTGCGCCACGGTGTTAACGTAAGCGGGTTGTAAACCACGAATTGTATAGAATAGGTACAACCATAGAGATCGAGTTGATCATTATCAACGTTTACATTGATCTGGTCCCAGCCATAGTAAGGCGCCAACCCGGTTCTGATGAACAGTTTTCTTGTTTTATTATCGAAGATGAAAGAGCGACTGTTGCTGTCAAGCGTGATCGATTCGAACTTGTCATCAGTGTATTGATAATAATGCCCCTGGCCATAGCCATCAGATCCGGCGCCATTGATGTACATAAATGAACTTCCGGTCCACGATGAAGAACCTGTAACAGGCCCGGTAGCCAGGCGCCAGTAATAAACGGTACTGTCGATCAATGAAACACCCGGTACAAATTTTATAACACCTCCTGAATCTGTAACATTACGGGTAACCTTGGCCGCAGAATTGAATTTACGGGTTGTATCCATTTCCATAACATACTGCTTTTTTGCAGCCAGTGGATTGGCGGTCGAACCATACAAGGCCAGCGTTGCTGAATTCCCAACTATGCTGTAGTCGTAAGGGAATACTGGCCTGATCTCATCTTCACGAATCGTAAATTCCTTTGTAACGGTATTGTTTGTTTCTGATAATTCGGGAACCAGGTTTTGCGGATCAATGGTAACGATCACTTTATTCAGCCCTTTGTGTTTGATCGGGTTGATGGGCATGATCACCTGTATTGTATCTGAATAAGCGGTTGCCTTGATGCGCCGGGTAGCGAGTAATTCAACGCTATTGTCCGGCAACTGGTGCTGCACCATGATGGTTAGTGAATCATTGATCGCTTTACCGATATTCAGCACCTCGGCCGTGATCGTAACCTGTTCATCAGCCACGCTGATAGACGCCGGGTTGAAACTGATCAGCGAATCTTCAATGGTATAATCCGGTTTTGCGAACGGATTTAATTTGAGCGCAGGGTCGCCGTGAAAAGTGATCTCTTCTGCATGAATCCGGGATGCATAGTCATTGGAATAATTGGCGATCATGAACTGCATAGTGCTTCGCATCACATCGCCGATCGGCTGGCCATACATGTAGTTTGAAAGATTGAGATCGAACTGGTCTGTAAAAAAGTTGAGTTGTTGCGGCAATCCAAAATGTGTATCTGCAATAAATCCTATTCCGCCTTTGTTGTTGGCGAAAATGTATTTTTCACTCAGCGTTCCCTTGCTGATGGAACGCAGCGTGTCAAAAAGAAAAAGGTTACCGCTGTTACACCCGTTCACCATGATGAGCGGGTACTTTCCGGTGTTGTTATAATTCTGCGGATTGTCAAGATTGAATTCAAGTGTATTGGGAGACGAATGCCCGAAATAAGTCAGGTAACTCAATCCCTCTGCAAAGAGATCATCGATGGTTTTATTGGAACCCACAGCTGTGTACTGTCCGGAATTTTTGCTGAAAGAATAAACATTACCACCGAAAGCGGTATCAGAAAGCGTTTTCTTATACCCTCCCATGAAGAAATTGATCAGCGCTGCCAAAGACACATCATCAATAGCACCCGTGATCTGTGCAACGTTCTTCATCCAGCCTTTGTTGGCATTGGTTTGCGGACCTGTAACCTGCGCCAGTTCAAACTGTTTTACTTTGTTCAGGTAATCGCCCACTTCTGTTCCGCTGATAGCGGAGAGGCGACCGATGCTAATTTGTGAATAAGAAGAAGTTCGCTGGGCCAGCAGCAGGTTATCGGAAGCCGGGTAGCCGAAAGTAGGCACCAGGGCCAGTTTGGATGTGTTTGGATCAGTTTCGTATTTCTTGAATTCCGGGTAAGCCAGCCCTTTTCCTACCAGGTAAAAATATTTTGGTACGCTGCTGAAATTGGCCATAGCATAATAACCAAAATTGCGTATCGCCGACGGGTGATGTTTGATGCCGAATGCAAACTGGTCGATCAGTTGATTCACATCAACCACTATTGCATTATAACTTCCGCCTGCTGCACTGCTGCGATAGGCACGATATGCTTCTACATTGTTATTGCCGGCTCCGTCGTCAAATAAAAACGGGTGACTGATAATAACATAATTTCCCTGGTTGGCAGGCAATGCATAGTTGATAAAGTTGCGTTGTGTAAAATTCTGAACGTAATTGATATTCGCTGCTTCATTATTCAGCAGAACATAACTGCGTGTTGCCGCAGCTGCCGGTATGGCAAAGCGAACAGCAGAGCCATTTACATTACCAACAAAACGAAGGTTGTTATTCAGGTCAAGCAATACCGGCGCCGATGCTCCAAAATTGAAATTAGTGATCTCGATGTATTTGGCTGCCCCGGCGGGAATATCGAATCTGAATTGTGATTGTCCTTCAAAATTATAATTGTGCGGATACGTAAACTGGTAACCCGCCACAACAATTTTATCAGAACCCGAGCCGGCATTTACGAATTCAATATTGGCGTTACCAGAACTCAGCAATGACAAGGGAATACCGGTAACATGAAAGCGTTTGATATTGAAACCATTCACAAGTGTATCGGCGATCGTAGTACCATTCAGTTTTATTTTCACCGATCTTAATACGGTTGCATTACCCGCCACCACTGCATCCAGCACACAGGTACTGCTGCTGGTATTGTCGAGGTACAATGAGTTTCCCGCCATCAGGGAACCCGGGAATTGATCAAGACTGGTCCACCCTTCTGCGGTTTCATAAGAACCCGAATACAATATCTCCCCGTAATCAACACCGTAACCATTGTTCTGTTTGATGCGGTAATATTTCTGAAGCGGATATGAAAACCCTGTTTCCGCAGGGAGCACATTTCCTGCTACATCATTCACGGTATTGACAAACCTTTTGTTTGTTCCAACATGAACAGTAAGAAAATAAGAAGCAGTATCTGTGTAGAGACTGTATTTGTCTGCCATCTGAAGGCTATCATATTTATACAAGGGCTTGTCAGCCTTACCGTCGTTCATTTCGCCATAGAATTCGATAAAGTCTGAAACTGTGAATGTGCCCGAAGCTGCTGAAGTATAAACAGGCACTTCAATCCCATTCCGCCATAACTGGAAGTTCTGGGCAGGCGTAGATGCCAGTCCGATGGATGCCAGCGCCGGTTGGGTTATGCGGTACAACCCGGTGGCACCAACTTTAAATTTGTAGTAAGTCTGGTTGAAATTGATCCATTCATTGTTGTAAGTCTGGGCCTTTGTAAGCAACACAGCAAACAAAAAAACGATCAGCACAGAAATTTTTCTCATCACTTCAGTTTCAGTTACCAATTAGTTTACCTGTTTATTCCTGGGGGCAAACTTTTACTGAATATTGGAAAAGCTAATTATAACAAAGGATAATTGTGGCCGGTTAAGCGTAAAGAGCTAACAAATATAACTTTTAAAGTGAAAATATTTGAGCATTTTTTAGATATTTTTGGCCTCAATTTCAAAAAAACACATTCATGTTCAACATTATAGAGGAATTAAGGTGGAGGGGTATGGTACAGGATATAATGCCGGGTACCGAAGAACAACTTGTAAAGGAGATGACCTCGGCCTATATTGGGTTCGATCCTACGGCCGACAGCCTGCATATCGGGAGCCTGGTTCAAATCCTGCTTTTACTGCATTTTCAGAAGGCCGGGCATAAACCCATTGCCCTCGTAGGCGGCGCCACCGGCATGGTGGGTGACCCCAGTGGTAAAAGTGAAGAGCGCAATCTACTCAGCGAAGATGTACTGCAGAAAAATGTTGATGGCATTAAATCACAGCTACAGAAATACCTGGATTTCGACGGTTCAAAACCGAATGCTGCAGAGTTGGTTAACAACTACGACTGGTTCAAAGACATGCATTTCCTCCAGTTCATCCGCGATATCGGCAAGCATATCACGGTAAACTATATGATGGCGAAAGACAGTGTAAAGAACCGCATCACCGGCGATTCAGGCATGTCGTTCACCGAATTCACATACCAGCTGATACAGGGTTACGATTACCTCTGGCTATACCAGCACAAGAACTGCAGGTTGCAGATGGGAGGCAGTGATCAATGGGGTAATATCGTTACCGGCACGGAACTGATCAGGAGAAAGATCGGTGGTGAAGCTTTTGCATTCACCTGCCCGCTCATAAAAAAATCGGATGGCGGCAAATTCGGCAAAACCGAAAAAGGGAACGTGTGGCTGGATGCAGAGAAAACAACGCCTTACCAGTTCTACCAGTTCTGGCTGAATGCCACTGATTCTGATGCTGAAGGCTGGATAAAAATATTCACCTTCCTTACTAAAGAAGAAATCGCTGCTTTGGTGGAAGCGCATGCAAAAGATCCTTCAAAGAGAGTGCTTCAGAAAAAACTTGCTGAAGAAGTTACCTGTTTTGTTCATGGCAAAGCGGAGTTTGAAAAAGCAGTGGAAACAACACAGAAATTATTTTCAAATACAAATGCACCGGCAGAAAGCCTGAGTGAAGAAGATCTCGAATCCATTGAAGGGATCATCCGCCAGGACTACGAAAAAACCAAACTGGACGAAGGCGCCGACATACTGAACCTGCTTACTGAAACAACAATTTTCAAAAGCAAAGGAGAAGCCAGGAAGATGATACAGAACGGCGGCGTAAGTGTGAACCGCAACAAAGTAACTGATCCACAGCAAAAGGTAAATACCTCAGAACTGCTGCATGGTAAATTTTTATTGATACAGGTTGGAAAGAAGAATTACTACCTGGTGAAAGGGATATAATTTTGAGATGTGAAAATATGAAAATGAGAGAATGTGAAAATTGTTTGGTGCAACCTATGATTTTTTTTATGACAGACCGGGCGATTGCTAAATCACTAAGATGGGGAATACCTGGCGAAAATAAGGAATGATGAAAGTTATATCATTCACACATTTCCACATTATCACATTATTAAATTATCAAATTAAAAACTACTCAACCTTCACCTGCTTTTTTACCACTGCATTTTCTTTTACTTCAATGATAAAGGTTCTTTCTTTTACCATATAGCCATTTCCCTTTTCACAGAAATGAACTTTAAGGTTTTCTATGCTGATGGGATTGCCATCGGGTATATCTGCAATATTGCTGTGCCTGATATCATGACCATCAATGATCATTACCAAACCACTGCCGATCGCTTCCATTTTATTTCCTTCGGTGATGAGCATGCCGGTATCTTCACCAAGACCGATACCTATGCAGGACGGGTTTGCCGAAACCGCCTGGGCCAGCCTGCCGAATCGGCCTCTTTTTTCAAAATGTGAATCAATGATCACGTCATCAATGAAGCCAAGGCCGGTAGTGATTTTAACTTCACCCTTCAGGTGGGCTCTTGTAGCATTTCCTTCATAGATCATGGTATTGCTCATGGCCATGGCGCCGGCAGATGTACCTGCTACCAGGAATGTTGGCTCATCCCAATACCTGTTCATCAGTATCTCAAGAAAAGGAGTACCACCGAAAATGCTGGAAAGCCTGAGCTGGTTACCACCACTGAACATTACGGCATCGCACTGACGAATGCGTTGCATATAATCGTCGTTGTTAACATCTGCACGGGTGCGGATATTCATAACGCCTATATTCGTGCAGCCGATTTTACCGAAGGCGCTGAGATAATTTTCCCCTACTTCAACGGGTATCATGCTGGCTGTTGTGATCACTTCTATACGGGATGCGGGGCCGCCAACCTCTTCAACAATGCGCCTGAGAATACCGAGTTCAAAAAAATTGAGATTATTCCTGTGGATTTCGCCGGTCTCGAGGTCTGTTCCCTTGTCTTCAGCACCACCAATGGCGATGAGCTTTCCTTTTGCAAATTGCATGTAAGCGTTTTTGTGATTAACGCAAAAATAAGGGAAAACGTATTGTTCAATATTCCAAATCTTATCCAGTGCCTGTGGATTATGCTGTTCCTTAGCAGTTTACAGCATTACGTTTACCCGATAAAACGGCTCGCAATTCTGTTTAAGGAACATGGAATCATTCAATTTTTGTTTTTGAAAACAAAGCGGATTATCCTAAATTTCAATTTCCTATTCATTTCTAAAAAACCCTAACTGCAATTATGAAGATCGTAGAGATTAAAATACTCAGGGGCCCCAATTACTGGAGCGTTAACAGGACCAAACTGATCCAGATGAAACTCGACCTCGAGGAAATGGAAGAAAGGCCCACCAATCATATTCACGGTTTCAGGGAGCGCCTTGAAAAAATGTTCCCCTCACTCATCGAACACCGTTGCAGTATCGGCACACGCGGAGGCTTCTTTCAACGTGTGGAAGAAGGCACCTGGATGGGGCACGTGATCGAACACATTGCCCTCGAAATGCAGACACTCGCCGGCATGGATACCGGCTTCGGAAGAACAAGGGGCACCGGCAAAGACGGAGAATATTTCGTATGCTTCAGCTATATGGAAGAAGATGCCGGTGTATATGCAGCTAAAGCAGCTGTAAGGGTAGCACAGGCACTGGCTGATAATATTGAATACGATCTTGCCAAAGATATCATGACCCTTCGTGAGATCAGGGAAGATACCAGGCTTGGTCCGAGTACCGGTTGCATCGTGGAAGAAGCTGCCAAAAGAGGCATTCCTTACATCCGCCTCAATAAACATTCCCTGGTACAACTTGGTTACGGAGTTCACCAGAAGCGGATAAGAGCCACCATCGCCAGCACTACCAGTAATATTGCTGTTGATATTGCCTGCGACAAAGAAGAAACAAAGAACCTCCTCGGCGCCGCAGAAATTCCGGTACCAAAAGGTGATGTGATCCGCACGGAAGAAGGATTGAAAGATGCTGTTGACCGCATTGGCTATCCTATCGTGATCAAACCTATCGATGGCAACCACGGTAAAGGAAATACAACCAACATCACTAACTGGGAACAGGCACTCACTGCTTTTGCGGCAGCCAAACAATACAGCCGCAGCGTGATCGTGGAGAAATACATCACCGGTTTCGATTTCCGCATCCTGGTGATCAATTACAAATTCATTTGTGCAGCGCTTCGCACACCGGCTTCTGTTGTAGGCGATGGAAAGAATTCCATACAATACCTGATCGATGAAACAAACAAAGATCCCCGTCGTGGTTATGGTCATGAAAAAGTACTTACACAGATAACGATCGACCAGTTTACACAAAAAATGCTGGATGAAAAAGGTTATACGCTTGATACCATTCCTGCAAAAGATGAACTCGTGTTGCTGAAGCCAACGGCCAACCTCTCAACGGGAGGAACGAGTACCGATGTTACCGATGAAGTGCACCCGGCCAATATCATGATGTGCGAACGCATTGCTAAAATCATCGGTCTTGATATCTGCGGTATCGATATCATGGCTACCGACCTGCGAACACCTGTTACCGAAAATGGCGGCGCCATACTGGAAGTAAATGCTGCACCGGGGTTCAGGATGCACATCGATCCTTCCATTGGCCTCCCACGCAACGTTGCAGAGCCGGTTGTTGATATGCTGTTTCCGAAAGGAAGCGCCGGTAATATTCCCATCATTGCCGTAACGGGTACAAATGGTAAAACAACCACTACACGCCTTACGGCGCACATCGCCAAAACCGCAGGCTATAAAGTGGGATATACCACCAGCGATGGTGTGTATATACAGAACCAGATGATGATGAAAGGCGACTGTACAGGCCCGGTTTCCTCACAATTCGTTTTGAAAGATCCTACGGTTGATTTTGCTGTGCTGGAATGTGCCCGTGGCGGTATTCTTAAAAATGGCCTTGCCTTCCGCAACTGCGATGTGGCCATCGTTACCAATATCAGCGCCGATCATATCGGGCTGGGCGGTATCGATACCATGGAACAGATGGCCAAAGTAAAAGCTGTTGTTCCCGAAACGGTTTTCAACCATGGTTATGCCATACTCAATGCTGATGATGACCTTGTTTACAACATGCAGAAAGGCTTAACATGCAATGTTGCCCTATTCAGTATGGATGAGAACAATCCACGCATTATAGAACACACTAAGAAAGGCGGCTATGCTACTGTTTTTGAAAACGGCTACATCACCATCATGAAAGGCACCTGGAAGATAAGGGTGATCAGGGTTGCTGAAGTGCCCATTACTTATGGCGGAAAGGCGCTGCACAATGTTATGAACTGTTTGCCCGCTGTGCTGAGCACCTACTTCTGGCGAAATATTGCCATTGAAGATATCAAACTGGCGTTGCAGACATTTGTTCCTTCTGCTTCACAAACACCGGGCAGGCTGAACATGTTCCAGTTCAAGCATTTTAAATTCCTGGTTGACTTTGCTCACAACCCTGCCGGACTGGAACTGCTTTGTGATTTTGTAAGCAAACTGGATGGAGAACCCAAGGTTGGTATCATCAGTGGTACCGGCGACAGGCGTGATGAAGACATCCGTGAGTTGGGCAGGATCTCCGGAAAATATTTTGATGAGATCATCATCCGCCAGGATAAGAACCTGCGTGGCCGTACAGCCGAAGAGATCGTGAACCTGTTGGTTGAAGGCCTCAATGAAACCAAACCAAAAGAAATACCGGTTGAGATCATCTACAATGAAAAAGAAGCCATCATGCATGCTTACAATAATGCAAAACCAGGATCGCTTATAACGATCATGTGCGATGTTGTGGCAGAAGCGCTCGACCTGATCAAAGGATTGAAAGAAAAAGAAGATGAAGAGTAATTAAGTAACAGGTTCATAAATAAAAAAGGCATCCCGTTAAGATGCCTTTTTTATTTATGCTTTTTGAATGATCAGTCAAATGATTCTTCATTGAGGTGAACCTTGGTCATTTCATAAAAATGATTCTGAAGGTTGTGAATATTGATGGCATGTGTGATATGCCTGTGCTCATCACGGTACCAGAGTTCCATTTTTGAAAAATCGCCGGCTTTAGGTATCAACATTCTGAAAGCGCCTTTCATATACTTCACTGTACCATCTTCATTCACCTGCCGGTGAAATTTCAGGTGCTCAAGTTCTGCATCACTGATCGGGATCGCCTGCAGTTGTTCCGTTTCATACCAGAACTCCTGGCCCGTATCAACACAAACCTGTTTTTCATCACCGTTAAGATTGGTTACTTCTCCCCTTTTTTTATCGCCGTCGTTATCTGCGATCAGGTAATCGCCGACTTTTACTTCATGAAATTTTATCATAGCAAAATCGTTTTAATGATTGAATGTAATGAAAAAATTCCTCAAACGGAAGTTAATGACCGGCTATCTTGTCGCAATTAATGCACATCATTCTGCCCAGCTCATTACGTAACCGTTGTTCTCAATTTCGATGGCTGTTTGTGTTAGTTTCAAAGGCCTGAAAGTATCCACCATTACCGCCAGTTCTTTGGTTTCCTTTGCGCCAATGCTCTTTTCGGCCATGCCGGGCTGCGGGCCATGCGGAATGCCGGCCGGATGCAGGGTGATCATACCCCGGGTTACATGCTTGCGGCTCATAAAATCACCGTCTACATAATACAGCACTTCATCACTGTCTATATTACTGTGATTGTATGGCGCCGGAATGGCCAGGGGATGATAATCGTACAACCTGGGCACAAATGAACAGATCACGAACGTATCTGTTTCAAAGGTCTGGTGTACAGGTGGCGGCTGGTGAACCCGGCCGGTTATCGGTTCAAAATCATGAATACTGAAAGCATAGGGATAACAGCAGCCATCCCAGCCGATCACATCAAATGGATGCGTACCGTAGTGAATGCCGTAAAGAAATCCCTGCTTTTTGGTTTTGATCAGGAAATCTCCCTGTTCATCGAAGGTCTGCAGGTTTTCGGGTGTACGGATATCCCTTTCACAGAAAGGCGCATGTTCCATCAATTGCCCGAATTTACTCATATACCTTTTTGGGTAACGGATCGGAGAATGTGACTCTACTATAAAGAGGCGGTTATCGGGTTTATCGAAATGTATTTGATAGATACATCCCCTCGGAATTACAAGATAATCGCCGTAGGCAAATTTCAATTCACCATAACAGGATTTCAGCACACCGGATCCTTCATGTACAAAGATCACTTCATCAGAATCGGCGTTCTTGTAAAAATAATCAGTCATGCTTTTTTGCGGAGCCGCCAGAACAATATGACAATCATCATTAACCAGTACAGCTTTGCGACTCTCTAAAAAATCAGCTTCAGGTTTTACTTTAAAACCTTCGAGGCTGCGGTGTTTGAGCATTTTCTGTTCTGCTACTTTCGGACTAACATCGATGGGGTCATCGCATTTCACAATCGTTGTAGGTGCATGCGTATGATAAAGCAAAGCATAGTCGTTGGAAAATCCTTCCGTAGAAAACAATTGCTCCTGGTACAATGTTCCGTCGGGTTTGCGGAACTGTGTATGACGTTTATGGGGAATACTACCCAGTTTATGATAATGAGGCATTTTATATGAATTAAAAATTAGTAATGAAGAATTGAAAATAACGCATCGTGCTATTAAAATTTTCAGTAAGAGTCATTAATTGATGACTTCTACTCTTTTTACTATACTTTTTTGCTTCTCCAAAAAAATATCAAGAAAAGAGCCCGAAAAAAGGATACGCCGCTTTTTCCGGATGGTTCCCTGATTTAGCTTTTGTACTACTGTAAACTCAAATTCAGTTCCCTGATCTGTAATTTTAACCAACATAAACAAAACCGTAAAGTAAAGCAATCAAAACCTTACTAGCACAACACGTTTGAAAATAATAAAGTGCTCAGTTGCCTTTACTAAGCGACATTAACAGGAAATAATATTTCCAGTCACGCTTATCAATATGGTATATAAAATTTCTGAATAAAGGCATTGTGCTTTTGCATTATCTTCCACTCAAATTTACCAATTTAATCGGAGTGACGTGACAAGGATCGGTTTAATATCTGATACGCACAGTTTTCTTGATGAGGCTGTTTTTGAACATTTTAAAAACTGTGATGAGGTTTGGCATGCCGGGGATTTCGGGAGCATAACACTTATACAAGCATTGCAGCAAAGATTGAATGCTTCCGGGAAGATGATTCCCCTGCGGGGCGTTTACGGTAATATAGATAACCAGGAGATCAGGAATATTTTCCCGGAGAAACTTTTTTTTACCTGTGAAGCAGTAAAGGTTTTCATGCAGCATATCGGTGGCTACCCTACCCGCTATGCACCCGGCGTAAAAAAAGAGATCATGGCCAATAAACCACGCTTATTCATCAGCGGCCATTCTCATATTTTAAAAGTGATGTATGATGAACAGTTAGGATGCCTGCACATGAACGCCGGGGCCGCCGGTAAAGAAGGCTGGCATAAAGTAAGAACACTGATCCGTTTTGTAATTGATGGAGAACAGATCAAAGATTGTGAAGTGATCGAATTGGGAAAAAGATAGCCAGCCACTCAAATATCAAACAACCCAGTATCTAGTATCCAGCAACATCATCCAGTATCCATCCTCCCCCTTACTCCACCCAATCAGCAATAAAAATATTGGTATCGTGAGTACCGCCGTTGTTGCGGTTGCTGCAGAATATGATCTTTTTGCCATCCGGACTGAACATCGGGAATGCGTCGAAAGCTTTTTCAGTAGATATTTTTTCCAGCCCGGTACCATCTTCATTCACTGTAAACAGGTTGAAAGGGAACCCTCTTTTGCTCTGGTGGTTGCTCGCAAAGATGATGCGCTTGCTATCGGGCATATACGCCGGAGCCCAGTTTGCATTACCATAGCTGGTAACCTGGCGGGCATTGCTGCCATCTGCATCTGCAATAAATACTTCCATATTGGTTGGCGCTACAAGATCCTGCGCCAGGAAATCTTTATACTCCTTTATGTCTTCAGGTGTTTTAGGCCTGCTGGCACGCCAGATGATCTTCTTGCCATCCGGACTGAACCAGGCGCCACCATCATAACCAAGTGTATTGGTCACCTGCTTTTCCTTACCGGTTTTCAGGTCCATAATATAAAGATCAATATCCCCGTTTTTGGTGCTGGTGTAGATCATTTTCTTTCCATCTGGAGAAATGGTTGCTTCTGCATCATACCCTTTACTGTTGGTAAGTTGCTTTACGATCTTACCATCGGTTGTGGTCATAAAAATGTCGTAGCTCGGGTATAAAGGCCAGATGTATTTGTTGCCATATTTTTTTCTGTCCGGAACCGGCGGGCATGTATCTGCACCCAAATGTGTTGAAGCATAAACAATATGCTTACCATCTTTCAGAAAAGCACCGCAGGTTGTACGGCCTTTGCCTGAGCTCACCGGCCAGGGTTCAAATTTTTCACCCGGCCCCGGCACTTTGCCGATAAACATCTGGTCGCACATGATGCCCTCTTTGGGATTCGTTCGCTGGAAAATAATGTACTTACCATCAAAACTGAAGTAAGCTTCTGCATTATCACCACCAAAAGTCAGCTGCTGAACATTGGCAAAGTGTTTTTCCCCTGCATACAGGATGGTATCAGAAGGATTCAGCCTGCCATTGTTGTTGATCTTATTGCCACGGGCAAAACCCATGAAAGTGGTTGCAAGAATGGCTGTAAGAACGAGGTGTTTCATACCCGGTAAATTTTGCGCAAAGATATACAGGGGTAAAAAAATAATTGTCAGAATATTGTCAGTGGTTGAAAGGCTTAACCATTATTTTTGCAGCCACAGACTCTTCATGAAAAAAACAGCCCTTTATCTTCTTATTATATCCCTTGCAGCCTGCAACAGTGAAAAGAAACAGGACAATGCCGTAAAACCTGCTGCCGACAGTATCCCGGCCATGGAAAAAAAGATGCAGGATGATATTGCACGCTATCCTGACTCAATGTTGCTGAGAAAAAACCTTGCCCGGTATTTTAAAGACAATGGTGATTATGAATCTGCCATTAAAGTGATCAGCCAGGCGATCGCAAAAGACAGTTCCAGCGCAGAATTGTGGGACATACAGGGAACGCTTCATTTTTTAAATGAAGACACATTGGAATCAATCAGGTGTTATGAAAGAGCTGTTGATATTTTGCCGGATCCTGAACTCGTGATCTCCCTGGGAACCCTGTATGCACAAACCGGCAACCTCAAGGCATTGCTGATGGCAGATGGCCTGCTATCGGCTGATAAAGCCAAAGCAGAAAAAGAAGCATACTTCATCAAGGGACTTTATTTTTCAAAGATCAATGAGAAGCAGAAAGCGATCGGTTACTTCGATAAATGCCTTGCACTGAATTATACTTACATGGATGCCTATGTTGAAAAAGGCATGGCATTGTATGATATGAAAAAGTATGAAGAAGCGCTTGCTGTTTTCGACAAAGCGATCACAGTTCAGAACAGTTTTCAGCCTGCCTATTATTATGAAGGCAAATGCCTGGAAAAACTGAATCGCAAAGAAGAGGCCATACAGGCTTACCAGAATGCAGTAACACTCGACCCCGACGATGTGGAAGCAAAAGATGCTTTGGGAAAACTGGGGGTTAATTGAGGGATGAAGGGTTTCGGGTTTGAAGTGTATGGTGATGAAG
>JAFDXA010000172.1 GCA_018268185.1 Bacteroidota bacterium | reverse complement strand
TTTTACATTTAATTTCCTGGCAACCTTCACCCTCGGCAAATCCGGCGTGGTCATGTACCAGCCAAGCATCACCGATTATGTAGATACCCTTAACAATATCATACTCGGATGTGGAATCGCATTTGAACTGCCGATACTGGCTTATGTACTCGCCAAGATCGGGATCATTTCGGCAAAATTCCTCAGAACTTACCGCAAATACGCTTTTGTGATCATCCTGGTAGTGGCCGCCATTATAACCCCGTCTCCCGACTGGACAAGCCAGACAATCGTGGCCA
This sequence comes from Bacteroidota bacterium, assembly GCA_018268185.1. Classification (GTDB taxonomy): domain Bacteria; phylum Bacteroidota; class Bacteroidia; order Chitinophagales; family Chitinophagaceae; genus Ferruginibacter. The sequence goes on along the minus strand of JAFDXA010000172.1, from coordinate 25,253 downwards.
TTCCTTTACTATTCCTATACGAGATCAGTGTAATTCTATGTTCCAGGGTTGATAAGCAAAAAGCCAAAGAAGAAAAAGAATGGAGTTGACGTGTACCTGGTAAACATTGACAGTAAAATTTTCTTGCCGGCTGATTTTAATCATTCATTAACTCGTATTTCATTAGCTGCCAACCGCTTTATTGTTTTAATTTTGTAAGAGTAGCAGTTTGATATCCTTATTGAATGATCACATCTTCTATCTGCGGAAACAAAATATTTTATTCATTCAATTTTTGCTCATGTACGTATTTGATAAAACAAAACCCATTGCCATCGGGTGTGACCATGCAGGTTTTGACTGTAAAGAAGATCTTATCTCTTTCCTGGAAGGAGAAGAAATGGCCTACGAAGATTTCGGAACCTATAATAAAGATTCAGTTGATTATCCTGATTTTGCCCACCCGGTTGCAGCTGCTGTTGAAACCGGCCGTGCTGCATTCGGCATTTTATTATGTGGCAGTGCCAATGGTGTTGCTATTACAGCTAATAAACATGCGGGCATACGTGCCGCTATTTGCTGGGGCGAAGAGTTGGCTGAGCTGGCCCGCAAACACAATGATGCCAATGTGATCTGCATACCTGCCCGTTTTGTACGGGATGGTGATGCAGAAAAAATGCTTGACATTTTCATGAATACAGAATTTGAAGGCGGAAGGCATAAAAACAGGGTGAATAAGATTCCTTGTTAAACTACTGTCTGCAGATACGCTTTATTATTTCATATAAAATTTTCTTGCTTTTAATTTTTTTGCCGGTGTACTGAAAAGGAGCCGGCATTTGTATTTATAATCCCCCGGCTGCCCTCAAACTGCCTTTTATAAAAAAAACTCCTTCAACTTTCACTGCTTTCAGTATTTTGCTGAAAATACCAACAGGATGAAAAGAATATTCTTGCTCCCTTTACTCACGGCAGGACTTGGCGTTTTTGCCCAAAAAAATGATGCTTCAAAGTTTGCGTCGGTAATTACAGGTGATGCATTGAAATCACACCTCACCATCATCGCCGGAGATGATATGCAAGGCCGTGAAACAGGAACAGAAGGCCAACGGAAAGCAGCCGCTTATATCGAATCACAGTTCAAAAAAATAGGGCTCAAAAGCCCGGAAGCGCTGAAAGGCTACCAGCAATTCTATCCATTGTTCCAGGATAGCATGATCAGTAGCAAACTATCCATCAATGGAAAAGAACTTGGTTTCGAAACTGATTATATCATTCCGGCATCTTCCAACGACAAGCAGGGTTTCAACAGCGATGAAGTTGTGTTCGTTGGTTATGGCATTGAAGATAGTCTCTACAATGATTATGGCGATCTTGATGTAAAAGGAAAAACCGTTGTTTTCTTCCTGGGAGAACCCAAACTCGATGGCAAATACATTATTACGGGAACCAACCGCTCCAGTGAATGGACATTTCCCGGTCTTCCCCGCAAGCTGGCGCTGGCTGCAAGAAAAGGCGCTGTAGGGGCCCTTATCATCAGCTCAACACTGGAAACGATCAACCACCAGTCTGCCGAAAGCAGCAAAAAAACAAACCTTTACTTTCCAAGAGTTAAGGAAAGGGTGGTTAACTATGCCAGCCTTTCACACAGTGGTGCAAAAGAGATACTCGGAAGCGATGCAGACAGCCTGCTCTCAACTTCCAAGGGCAATAAACCATTTTCAAAAGACCAGATCGCAAGCAGGAAAGCGAAACTGGAATATCGTTATGATGAATATCGCAATACTGTTAATGCAAGCAATGTACTTGGAGTGATCGAAGGTACTGATAAGAAGAATGAGTATGTATTTGTAACAGGTCACTACGATCACCTTGGTATGCGTAACGGGAAAATATATTATGGTGCCGATGATGATGGAAGCGGAACAGTAGCCGTTCTGCAAATGGCAGCAGCTTTTGCAAAAGCAAAGGCTGCCGGTAAGGGTCCACGGCGCACCATGGTATTTATGACAGTAAGCGGCGAAGAAAAAGGGTTATGGGGTAGTGAATATTACAGCGATCACCCCGTATTTCCGCTGGACAAAACTTCTGTGGATCTGAATATAGACATGATCGGCAGGGTTGATACAGAACGCATGCTGGCAGATACATTGAATTATGTATACGTAGTTGGGCATGATAAACTGAGCAGCGACCTGCCGGTTATCAATGAAGGGGCAAATAAAACATATACAAACCTTACACTTGATTATAAATTTGATGATCCGAATGATAAGGAAAGGATCTATTTCAGAAGTGATCATTACAACTTTGCACGCAAAGGTGTTCCGGTACTTTTCTTTTATGATGGCATGCTGAAAGCCGACTATCACAAACCAACAGATACTGTTGATAAGATCAACTGGCAGCTTTATGAAACAAGGGCCCGTATGATCTTCTATACAGCCTGGGAAATTGCTAACAGAGATGCTATGCTGAAAAGAGATATTCCGTTGCCGGCAAGCGCCATGAATGGAAGATAAATGAAGTATATAAATAATAAATGCTGAATGTATAGGCAATAGAGTTCACTTATACATTCAGCATTTGTTTTATCGCTTACTGCTGTTTCATTTCATACACATTATCGCTTTTATTCACATCGGGAACATAAGTGCTGCCGAGGTTTATGGTCTTTATCTTTTTAATGTTTGTTACAGTAAGTACAATGGTTTTAGGTTCCTTTTCCCACACAGCAATACTACGGTGTAATTTTTCAACACTCCCATCAGCATAATTAATAGTTACATCAACCGGAACCGGTTTTGTTCCTTTGGATTCAACAACGATCTGCCGCTGTTTACCTTTTGTAATTACTTTGCTTATAGCAAGATCAGGAACACCATCATCAAAGAACCACCGCTTCCAGAACCAGTTCAGGTTTTTACCACATCCTTCGTTCATGCTGTAAAAGAAATCGTAGGGCATCGGGTGTTTACCGTTCCAGTTGCGGATATAATTATGCAATGCTTTGAAGAAAAGTTCATCACCAAGCATGTCTTTCACAAACAGGTAACCCATTGCCGGTTTCGGGTAACTGTTGATAAACATGGATGTACCGTATTGCTGGGTAGTAAGTGTTGTTATGGGCAGATCGATTTCATTACCCGCAGCACGTTCGTAACCGGCAACACCGTATTCATCAACGATCGTTGTATCAATCATGGGTGAGATAAGCCATTCTCCTATCGTTGCCCATCCTTCATCCATCCAGCCATACTTGGTTTCATTGATTCCCATGTAGAAAGGAAACATGGTATGAAATATTTCATGATCGGTAAGTTCAATGCTTTCGGAACGATCTTCCAGCGGGTTATCATTCACCATCATCGGGTATTCCATCTGGTCTAACCCATCAAATACAGTTTCATGACTGTAAGGATAAGGCCATTTAGGAAAACGATAGCTCATCGACTCAACGGTTTTTCTTGCATCGCCAACAACCCAGAAATAATCTTTGTGCTTCGGGTTAAACACAGCATCAACGCGGGTTCTTCTCCCCGTTGCTTTATCTACAACAAGGCTGCTGCTTTGCCACATATAATGATTGCTGAGTGCAAACACGGCATCAGTAACATGTTTCGCCTCAAATATCCATGTATTGGACGTTTCTGAACGGGTGATGCGCTCCAGCCGTTCAGTGCTGTCGATAATATTTATGAAACCATCTTCTCTTTCGGCCTGCTCAATTCTTTGCTGGTATTTTTCTTTAAAGATGTCTTTGCTGTTTTTCAGATCACCCGTAGCCCAAACAACATAATCAGCCGGAACGGTTATAGATGTGGTAAAATCACAGAAGTCGTTGTAAAATTCCTGTGTTCCCAGGTAAGGATTGCGGTTCCATCCATCAATATCATCATATACAGCAATCCGTGGGAAATAATATGCAATAAAATAAGCGCCATCTTCTATTTCGCCGGTGCGGATATGTGATTCCCTGTTAAGCGTATATGAATAAGTAATGGTAAATGAAAGCGATTGTTTAGGCATCAACGGCTTGATACGAACTGACATATTGGTAGCATCGATCCTGTATTTATTTGCAGGAACCTCATCACCGGCAACCAGGATCTTTTCGATCTTCATTCCATCGCCGGCATCCGCATCATCAATATTCATTAAGCGGGAAGATCCTTTCTTATAAAGATTGGGATAAAGTTTGAACAGGATCTCTTTCAGGGTATCAGGACTATTGTTAGAATAATTGATAGCCGCTGTTCCTGTTATGAGCCGGGTAGATGGATTATAATTCACATCCACTTTATAATCTGCATAATTCTGCCAGTAATTCTTTCCGGGCCTTCCGCTTATATCCCTTGTTCCTTTTTTATAGGTTGCCTGCAGGTTTCCCGGAACAGGCAATGCTGTTTGAGCTGTTGCCAATTGCAACACCCATACTGAAGTTAAAAGGAGTATGATTTTTTTCATGCTACTGATTTTGTTTTAAAATTACCACAAACAAAAATGTCCAACCAGCCGTTGGACATTTTTCTTATTCTTTTATTTCTGATTACCAGCCAAGCACCCACGCAAAGATCAAAGGTGCTACGATGGTTGCATCGCTTTCCACGATGAACTTAGGTGTATGAATATCGAGTTTGCCCCATGTGATTTTTTCATTGGGTACAGCCCCTGAATATGATCCGTATGATGTTGTTGAATCAGATATCTGGCAGAAGTAGCTCCAGAAAGGAACATCATGCCATTCCAGGTCCTGGTACATCATCGGCACTACACAGATCGGGAAATCGCCGGCGATACCCCCGCCGATCTGGAAAAATCCAACACCCTTGCCGGAAGAATTGTTGCGGTACCAATCGGCCAACCACACCATGTATTCAATACCACTCTTCATAGTAGTGGCTTTGATCTCATTTTTAATTACGTAGGAAGCGAATATATTTCCCATGGTGCTGTCTTCCCAACCGGGAACCACAATCGGAATATTTTTCTGCGCAGCTGCCAGCATCCAGCTGTTTTTTGGATCGATCTCGTAGTATTGTTCCAAAACGCCACTCAACAGCATTTTGTACATGTATTCATGGGGGAAATAACGCTCTCCCTTTTCATCGGCGTCCTTCCATATTTTATGAATGTGTTTCTGCAAACGCCTGAAGGCTTCTTCTTCAGGAATACAGGTATCTGTTACACGGTTGTAATGATTTTCGAGGAGATCCCATTCTTCCTGCGGACTAAGATCGCGGTAGTTTGGAACTCGTTTGTAATGGCTGTGTGCCACAAGGTTCATGATATCTTCTTCCAGGTTGGCTCCTGTGCAACTGATGATACTTACTTTATCCTGCCTGATCATTTCGGCAAGACTAAGTCCCAATTCGGCAGTACTCATGGCTCCTGCCAGTGTGATCATCATTTTACCACCTTCTTCGAGATGTGTAACATATCCTTTGGCTGCATCCATCAATGCCGCAGCATTAAAATGACGGTAATGATGTTCGATATAATTTGAAACGGGTCCTTTACTCATGATAAACTTTTAAGGTTGCAAATGTAATTTTTTTGCGTGTTAATTTTCAAACTTTACAAAGCCTTATTGTAAAACTACAGTTTTGCAAATACCCAGGCTTTCTAAATAGCTGAGATATAAGGCGTAAGTATATACGCTGTATCAAAACTTTTGTATATTCGCTGATACCCCGATAAAATAAGTAGTATATACTCCCTTCCGGCTGTTATCGCAGGCTATATTGTAGTTACCAAAACCAACTGTGTAATGTCCAAAGAGAAAGTCTATTTCCCGAACCTTAACGGTATCAGGTTTTTTGCCGCTTTATTGGTGATCATTCATCATATTGAGCAATACAAAGACATACATGAACTGCCAAGTTACTGGGATAAGATTCCATTCATTGAAATAATCGGAAGGCTTGGTGTAACACTTTTCTTTGTGTTGAGTGGGTTCCTGATTACCTACCTGCTGCTTTCAGAGGAAAAGGTATTTGGAGCTATCAGTATTAAAAAGTTTTATGTAAGAAGGATCCTGAGGATATGGCCACTGTATTTTCTCATAGTTATACTTGCCTTGTTTATTTTACCACATATACCCATTTTCACGCTGCCCGGTTACAGCAAAGCTGTGATATACACCCATCTCTTCCTTAAAATTCTTTTTTATGTTGTATTCCTGCCAAACCTTGTGTTTGCAAAATTTGGTGTGATTCCTTATGCGGCGCATACATGGTCTATCGGAACAGAAGAACAGTTTTACCTGGTATGGCCTGTGCTGATCAAGTTTTTCCATAAATACAGGATGACCGTGATGTTCACGATCATTTTCGGCTACCTGTTTATTTACGGACTTCTGTTATCTCATGTTACCGATGGCTTATCGCACCGGGATGTAATACTGAGATTCTGGCAGCACTTCAATATTGATTGCATGGCCATTGGAGGCATCTTTGCCATCCTGTTGTTCAGAAAAGACAAGCTCCTCAAACTGTTCATGAACAATTATCTTTTTTATTTTACCCTTGTATTTGTTTTCACATTGATCCTGCGGGGAAAGTATGTGCCAACAAAAACAGTAGCTGGATTTGTTATTGACATCAACAATGAAACATACGCCGTTTTATTCGGGATCCTGATTCTGAATTTTGCAGTAAACAATAAGATCAAAATATCACTTGAAAATGCCCTGTTCACTTACCTGGGCAATATTTCTTATGGTTTGTACATGTATCATCCTATAAGCATCATACTTGCTATAACAATAGCCACTGCTGCACATATTCATACCAACTGGTTTGTTTACCCGTTAAGTATCGGCTTAACCATCCTGCTTGCTGGATTATCATATAAATATTTTGAAAGTTATTTCCTGCGCTTCAAAACAAAATTCTCCAACATTATCAGCGGAATGGACGTAAAGAAAAAAGAAATCTGAAGGGTCTTTCATCGAAGCCAGTTACGCATGGCTGTTTTGCTTTCTGTAAGCGAAACGATCCATAACGTTTTTGAGGCTTTCAGGGCAAGAGATTCCTGCATTCTTTCCTTTACAACACCCCGGCGCCTTATATAATCAGAATGAATGAACCAGTTACCGGTGTCATCAGTTACAATGATGCCGGTATGAAAATCAAGTCCGGCAATATAAACCGCATTACCTTTAGTGTTGAGATAATTGTTCATTTCTTCTGCGCACATACGGCCCAGGTTTTGAATTTTCTGATCAGGGCATACCGTTTTCATCATTTGCATAGAAGCACAGGTTGACAGTTTTACCCTGTCGATAAGCATCCCCATATCACACAGCATCGTTGTAACAAAATACCCACAGGCTATACTTCCCTGGTGCGGATATCGCATATGCCCGTTGAAATCCCATGGCGTGCCTTCCCAGGCATTGTAAAGGTCAATGCTGATCTTTTGAGCCCAAAAGTTTTTCCACGCAACAGGAATGGTTTCTGTTTGACCCGAAGAACTCTGCTTAGAAAATTCTTTCCGCTTTATGGCGATCTCTTGCAGAACAGATTCATATTCCTTGACTGGCTGGTTATTCGTAAAATGATATCCTTTCTCAGTAGCATGATCATTCCGATGCCGGCAGGATACAAGAAAAAAAAGTAAAAAGAAAATAACTCTCATAACAAACGTAAGACTCTGATGCAAACGAGTGTATGTTCCATAAAAAATCCCCGCCTTTAAAGACGGGGATCTCGTAAATTAACATTTACCGGTTTATAGGAAATTAATTATTTCTGCTTTACTACTCTTAGTGTTTGTTTTCCGCTATCGGTTATTACAGTGAGCATGTACACTCCTGCCGGAATATTGCCCAGTTTATCAAGCAATATAACATTGCTTCCTTTATTGAGTACTGATTTCTGCTGCAATACCCTGTTGCCTGTTATTCCATTGATGGTTATAGTGGCATTTTCTTTCTGGGTAACATCAATCTGCAGGCGCAGCTGCTCTGCAAAAGGATTTGGCGTAGCTTCTACATAAAATCCTTTGCTGTTGAGCCTGATCTTAACAATACTACTGTACTTAGTGTTACCGGAAAGATCAACCATTTTCAACCTATAATAGAATATCTGCGAACTGATACCACTGATATCATCACTGTAATTGTAATTCTTAACAGTACTGCTGTTACCTGCTGCCTGAACGGTGCCTGCTTTCACAAAGCTGATGCCGTCTGTGCTGCGTTGCAGTTCGAAATAGTTGCTGTTTTCTTCTGTGGCAGTTGACCATAACAGCAGGTTACGACTGCCACTGTTCTGGCCGCTGAAGCTCAGGATACCCACCGGTAGCGGTGTATTGTTAAGGCTGGTGAACAGGTAGAATCCGCTGAATCCATTCACATTGAATGTTACTTCCCATCTACCGAGTGTATTGTTCCAAACAATGTTATTATCGGCCGGGTTAATAAGATCAACTGTACCTCCATTGTAATTACCAGGATATGTTCCGGTACCATGGAATTGTGTGATCAGCAGATTTGCCTTACCAACCACATCTGATGAATTCACAGGCAATGCAGGATAGATTCCCCTTGCCAGGTTGAATGCATCGAACTCTGACTGTGTATAATACAATGTGATGGTAGCTGTTGCATTGGCTCCGTTCGTAACCGGCATGATGTCGTAGTGACGCTGTACATAAGGAATGTTGTGGTATGTATACACCTGGTCATCTACTGTTACACAGGTATTGATGCTTCCTGACACAGGAACAAGGCCTGATGGAACTATGGTTGCAATGGTATTGCATGAGCCATCTGTATAAGATGTTCCTGAAGGTTGAACCGTTACGTTGCTGCAAACCATCACACCCCCTGCTGTACCTGCGAGGCTGCCACCACCTGATACCGTTACTGTTTTAAATGCTGTAACAGGCGTTGAACAATCCGTTACTGTATAAATAATATCTGCTGATCCCGCACCCACCCCGGTTACTTCCCCGGTTGTTGGATTTACCGTTGCCACGGTAGTATTTGAACTGCTCCAGGTTCCACCTGTTGTTCCATTGGAAGTATAGATCGATACACCTCCGATACACAATGGAGAAACACCGCTAACAGTTCCGGCATCCGGATTGGGGTTAACCGTAAGTGTTTTGCTTGCCACTGAAGGGCCGTTACAACCTGTTACAGTATAGGTAATATCTGTTGTACCTGTTGCCAACGTGGTAACCTGTCCAGTTACTGGGTTAACAGTTGCTACAGCTGTATTGCTGCTGGCCCATGTTCCGGCCACATCACCATTGCTGGTATAGGTTACGTTTACGCCTGCGCACAATGGCGTGGCTCCACTGATGACTCCTGCATTCGCATTCGGATTTACTGTGAGTGTTCTGATTGCACTCTGCGGCGCTCCGCCACAACCTATAAGTGTATAAGTAATGTTTGTTGTACCAACACCAACTGCTGTAACGAGGCCTGATGCCGGATTCACTGTTGCAGCAGCAGTATTCGTACTGCTCCAGGTTCCACCTACAATACCATTGCTGGTATAAGTCGCTGTTGCCCCGATACACAATGGTGTGGTACCGCTTACAACACCCGGATTCGGGTTACTATTCAGAACCTCAATTGTATAATATGCCTGGGCCGGTGCTCCGCAACCCGTGTTCACTGTGTATACAAAGTCGGCAAAACCAGTACTTACTGCCAAAGCAATACCTGTGTTCGCATCAATTGTTGCAATACCTGTTGCCAGGCTGCTCCAGGTACCACCGGCATCTCCATTGCTGGTATACGTTGCTGATGATCCTACACACAAACGACCCTGGCCACTGATCACTCCCGCATTTACATTCGCATTAACCGTTAATATTTTTGTTGCTGTTGATGGAGGGTTACAACCAGTGCTTACTGTGTAGCTGATCGTTGTTGTTCCGGCAGCAAGTGTTGTTACTGCCCCGGTGTTCGCATCGATCGTTGCTACTGATGTATTTGAACTGCTCCAGGTTCCACCAGCATCTCCATTACTTGTATACGTTGCTGGCGCTCCGATACACAATGGTGATGCACCACTGATCACTCCTGCATTTGCATTCGCACTAACCGTTAATGTGGTGGTGGTTGTTCCGTTACATCCAGATACTGTGTAACTGATCGTGGTCGTTCCTGCGCCTACTGCTGTTACTGAACCTGTATTCGCATCAATTGTTGCTACTGATGTATTTGAACTGCTCCAGGTTCCACCTCCATCGCCTGTACTGATATATGTTGCATTCGCTCCTATACACAATGGTGAAGCTCCAAGAATAATTCCGGGATTCGCATTCGCACTTACAACAAGCGTTTTTGTTGCACCCGCTGTTCCATTACATGCTGTAACCGTATAGGTAATATCTGTTGTTCCAGCTCCCACTGCTGTCACCAAACCTGTTGTTGGATTTACTGTTGCTACTCCGGTATTCGTGCTGCTCCAGCTGCCACCTGCATCGCCATCCGTTGTATATGTTGCTGTAGCGCCGATACACAGTGGGCTTGTTCCACTAACTGTACCCGCATTCACATTCGCATTTACTGTTAAAGACTGCGAGGCTGTTTCTGCTACGTTACCGCATCCAACCAATGTATAAATAATATTCGTTGTTCCCGCTCCTACTGCTGTTACAACACCTGTTGCAGGGTTCACCGTAGCTACTGATGTATTACTGCTGCTCCAGCTACCACCTACAACACCATTGCTGGTATATGTAGCAGTTGCTCCAATACACAATGGCGTAGTTCCTGTTACTGTTCCGGCACTGATGCTCGTTTGTACCAATATGGTATAGTATGCCTGCAGTGGTGCGCCACATCCGGTACTCACTGTATAGATAAAGTCGGCAAATCCTTCGGTTACTGCTGTAGCAACACCTGTATTGGGATCTATGCTCGCTATACCCGGCTCAAGGCTTGTCCAGGTACCTCCTGCATCACCATTGCTGGTATATGTTGCTGATGATCCAACACACAAACGACCCTGGCCACTGATCACACCAGCGTTTACGTTTGGATTTACTGTTAATACTTTGGTAGCTATTGATGGAGCATTACAACCAGTGCTTACTGTGTAGCTGATCGTAGTTGTTCCGGCAGCAAGTGTTGTTACTGCCCCGGTGTTGGCATCGATCGTTGCTACTGATGTATTACTGCTGCTCCAGGTTCCTCCCGCATCTCCATTACTTGTATATGTTGCCGGCGCTCCGATACACAATGGTGATGCACCACTGATCACCCCTGCATTTGCATTCGCACTAACCGTTAATGTGGTGGTGGTGGTTCCGTTACATCCCGGTACTGTATAACTGATCGTAGTCGTTCCAGCTCCTACTGCTGTTACTGAACCTGTATTCGCATCAATTGTTGCTACTGATGTATTTGAACTGCTCCAGGTTCCGCCTGCATCCCCTGTACTGATATATGTTGCATTCGCACCTATACACAATGGTGAAGCTCCAAGAATAATTCCGGGATTCGCATTCGTACTTACAACAAGCGTTTTTGTTGCACCCGCTGTTCCATTACATGCTGTAACCGTATAGGTAATATCTGTTGTTCCAGCCCCTACTGCTGTCACCAAACCTGTTGTTGGATTTACTGTAGCTACCCCGGTATTCGTGCTGCTCCAGCTGCCACCTGCATCTCCATCCGTTGTATATGTTGCTGTAGCGCCGATACACAGTGGGGTTGTTCCACTAACTGTGCCCGCATTCACATTCGCATTTACTGTTAAAGACTGCGAGGCTGTTTCTGCTACGTTACCACATCCAACCAATGTATAAATAATATTCGTTGTTCCGGCTCCTACTGCTGTTACAAGACCTGTTGCAGGGTTCACCGTAGCTACTGATGTATTACTGCTGCTCCAGCTGCCACCTACAACGCCATTGCTTGTATAAGTAGCAGTTGCTCCAATACATAATGGTGTAGTACCTGTTACTGTTCCGGCACTGATGCTCGTCTGTACCAATATGGTATAGTATGCCTGAAGTGGTGCGCCGCATCCGGTGCTCACTGTATAGATAAAGTCGGCAAAACCTTCAGTTACTGCTGTAGCAACACCTGTATTGGGATCTATGCTCGCTATACCCGGCTCAAGGCTTGTCCAGGTACCTCCTGGATCACCATTGCTGGTATAGGTTGCAGATGATCCAACACACAAACGACCCTGGCCGCTGATCACACCAGCGTTCGCATTCGGACTAACCGTTAATACTTTCGTTGCTGTTGATGGAGATGCACATCCGGAAGAAATTGTATAGCTGATCGTTGTTGTTCCGGCAGCAAGTGTTGTTACTGCCCCGGTGTTGGCATCGATCGTTGCTACTGATGTATTACTGCTACTCCAGGTTCCTCCCGCATCTCCATTACTTGTATATGTTGCTGGCGCTCCGATACATAATGGTGATGCCCCGGTGATCACGCCTGCATTTGCATCAGGATTGATAACAAGTGTTGCACTTGCAGTACCGTTACATCCCGGTATAGTATATAATATTGAAAGTGTTCCTGCATCATGGGCAGTTACTTCTCCGGTAACTCCATTGATTGTTGCGAGGGCTGTATTTGATGTACTCCATACTCCACCAGGATCACCGGTAGTGATATAAGTGGCAGAAGCTCCAATACACAATGGAGATGCTCCTAAAACTATTCCTGGGTTAACACTTGGATTTACTACAACTGTTGCAGATGCAGATGCTGTTCCGTTACATGCCGTAACGGTATATGTAATGGTTGTAGATCCTTCTGCCACGCCAGTTACTTCACCCGTTGTTGGATTTACAGTTGCAACACCGGGGTTTGAGCTTGTCCAGCTTCCACCTGCATCACCTGTACTTATATATGTTGCGGTAGCACCAATACAAAGTGGTGAACTACCGGTTACGATTCCTGCGGTAGCATCCTGGTTAACAGTAAGTAACTTGGTTGCTGTAACAGAAGCGTTGCCACAACCAACCAATGTATATGTTATAGTAGTTGTTCCGCCGGCAATGGTCGTTACAACTCCTGTATATTGATTTACTGTTGCCACAGCCGTATTGCTGCTGCTCCACAAACCGCCGATAACACCACTGCTTGTGTAAGTAGTAGTGACACCTGAACATACAGGCGATGCACCGGAAACGATTCCGGCATCCATATCAGTTTGAACCTGTATGGTGTAAAACGCCTGAACCGGCGCCCCGCAACCTGTGCTCACTGTATAAACAAAATCTGCAAAACCTTCTGAAACTGCAGTTGCAACACCTGTGGTAGGATTGATTGTTGCAACAGCCGGAGCGAGACTGCTCCATGTTCCTATAGGATCTCCTGTACTGGTATAAGTTGCAGATGAACCAACACATAAACGCCCTTGTCCGCGGATTACTCCGGCATTCGCATTCGGATTTACTGTAACAGTTTTGAAAGCACTTACAGGACTATTACAACCCGAACTCACTGTATAAAAAATATTAGCAACCCCGGGGTTGATGGCTGTAACATTACCGGCTCCGTCTACAGTAACAACAGAGGTATTCGAACTACTCCATGTTCCGCCGGCATCGCCATTGCTGCTGTATGCTGCAGTTGCATTGATACATAAAGGTGTTGTTCCGGAAATTGTTCCTGCAGTTGCATTCGGACTTACAACAAGTGTTGCATTTGAAGAGCTTCCGCAAACTGAATAGGTGATGTTAACGGTACCAGCTGCAACAGCTGTTACCAGGCCGGCCTGGTCTATGGTTGCGATTGAAGTATTTGAACTGCTCCATGTTCCGCCTGCATCACCGTCTGTAATATATGTAGCTGTTGACCCTATACACAATGGAGAAGCTCCAAGTACCGTTCCTGCGTTGCCGTTAGGATTAACGGTTAACAGGGCTGTGTTGGAATTCGCCGTTCCGGATGTGTTGGTCCATACAGCACGGTAACGTTTTCCGTTATCTGCCAAAACAGCCGTGAAAGTATATGTGCTGTTAACGGCGCCTATAACATCGTTCCATGAATTTCCGTTATCTGTACTTACCTGCCATTGCACCGTTGGCAATGGAATACCGTTTGCCGCAGATGTAAAACTAACGCTGTTGTTCGGACAGGTTGTTTCAGGAGAAGGATCTGTTGTTACAGTTGGCGGTTGCGCATCCTCTGTAGTAAAACTCCAAACATAATCATTGGCAAGTGCATTACCTGAAAGGTCTTTGATCACAGGCTCAACACCTCCTCCTTTCAACGTGATCGTATACGTTGTGTTAGGAGCAAGCAATGTTGATGGTGTAAAAGTAATTACGGCCGAGTTTATGGAAACAGTTCCCGGAATGATAGCATTACCCGGACCGGTTACAACCACCGTTGAAGTAGTAACAGTTCCCGGATCAATTGCTTCGTCGAAGGTTGCTGTTGGATGAACAGTAACCAGTGCACCTGTTGAACTGTTTGCAGGATTAACCGATGAAACAGTTGGTGGCGTTACGTCGGAAGATGTAAAAATCACATCAGCATAATAATTGGTTGTTCCCGACACTAGTGTTGGGAATCCTGTACCCGGGTAATTTGCCAATCCATTGCCTCCATCTTCTCCGTTGGCCAGTCCACGGAGTGGTCCGTTTACAATTGCCTGGTTAAAGAATGGATTTGTGTAAGAATATTTTCCTGAAGCTGCATAATAGGAAACAATGTAAGTGGTGTTTGCTGTGATAGCAACCGGACTATTCAACTGAACAGACTGCCATCCCGAAGTTGTTTCATTTACGAAAGGTTCTGTGGCGAGAAGTGTTCCGTCGCTTGCCCAAAGATGGCCTATATGCTGACCGTCGACGCTGGCACCTTTATAATACCTGAACCCGGTAATGTAACCTGGAATTGTACTCCTGAATTTCATACCAAGTTCAATATCTCCTGCAATATGGAAATAGTCTGGAGTACCTGCAGGATAGCTTGCGTTAAATACTGAGTATGTAAAAGGCCCTGTTAGTGTGATAGTAATTGCGTTTGAAGAACCCAAAGGCCCCGGTGTTTCTACATTGAAAGCATCGTCCCAGGCTCTCACTTTGATATTGATGTTTCCGTAACCTGTTGGAGAGAAAGTATATGACCAGGTTTCAAAGCCGGAAGCACGATGCCATGTGTTTCCATTATCTGTTGATACTTCAACACCACCAACAGCTCCACCGCCGTTGTCAACAGCAGTACCAGAAATTGTTATCGGGCTACCTGGAACTGATGAGTTATGAACTGGTGTAACAATGGTTGTTGCAGGAGCCTGAACATCTGTATTGGCAGTTGGCGCTACCAGGCCTGCCTGTAATGTTTCGGCACTTACACCCATATCGAATAAAAGATTAACCGTTGCCTGCTGCATATCTGCGCTGGCTGGTCCGCTCAGGTTATCATGCAACGCTTCCAATCCCCATGCCCACTGAAGTGTTCCGGTAGAAAATACCAGCGCACCACTTGGTTCATATTTGAAAAGACAAACACTGTGATTAAGCCCGTTTAAAGTTGTAAATGTTAATGGTATCCTGTGAGCCGGGAATGTTTCCACAAACTGTTCCTGGTCCCACTCAGCACCAAGAGTACCTAGCGGCAATGTTGCTTTTTGCCCTGTTGTTAAAGATGGAATCGTTGTGTTCTTCCATATTCTGAAATTCTTATGGGTGTAAGGCACTTCTATAGAACCTGTAGATTCGATCCATCCCATTTGCCCGAGCAAACCTCCTTCAGGTTTACAGGCATCATTACTTGTATAGGAAGCAAGGCATCCATCTCTCCAGGCTCCGGTCCACACATTCGGGTTGGGATCGCATTTGGTTCCGCATGAATAAATACCTGTCAATCCTTCTTTATAACAAACCATGGTCTGGAAGTTATCTTCCCACCTGGTTTTCCAATATGCTGTATTTCCGCTGAAGAAAGCAAGATGAACGCCGCTGTTGCGTGCAGATTCAATGCGGTTTCTTTCTTCGGCAGACCAGTATTCATCATGACCGCTCGACATAATTACTTTATGATTGGCTGGTGTGATCGGGGTTGATGTTCTTGCCATATCCCAATCCGTTGTATAGCTCACGTGATATCCATTCCTTTCAAGCCACATAACCATGGGAAATTCAGAGTTCCAGAAACTTGAAAAGTTTGAACGAACATGTATCGGGCGCTGATAGCTCACTTTGGTAGCATGCGTAAAGCCGGGTACCGGTGTAGCTGCAGCATAATAAGTATTTCCACCATAGTAATTATAGGCCTGCCAGGTGGCATCGGAAGTTTTAACGAGCAGTGGAGATGTTGAAGCATCATCCCGAACTATGAAAAGCACCAACTCGGAACTGTTCACAGCATTACATTTGAGCCTTGCAAAATAAACACCGGAAACAGCATTAGATGGTACCGTCCAACTCGCAGATACAGACCAGTTGCTGCAATCTACTTTACCGGTTGAAGATTCATAATTATATACAGGCTGAGACTGACCGGTTAATGAAGGCCCGAGGTCGTCAATAAACCTGGCTCCATTGCCCTGGTAGTAACCCACACGGTATATTTCAACCGTATAAGATACAGGAGTTGGAGAGTTGATATTGATCTTGAAATCAACGGTTTCGCCTTTATTTACACTCATTTTGGTAGCAAAACCCTGTATATTATCTCCATCATAAGAATCCCAGTCAACACGTGGGGTTCCCGGCAATGCATTCTCTCCGGGAATAGGGTTCTGTGCTGAAACAACACCGATGGTTGCCAGAAGCAGAAAAAAAACAGTAACTAATTTTCTCAGGTTTTCGGGTATAATGATACGAGGCATACTTCGTAATGTTTACTTAAATAATTTAATTCCTTATTAAGGGAAAGAGGGTGATTCTTTTCTGAGGACTTGTGAAAAATAGTGGCTTATTTCTGAGGACAAAGGAAAGCAACTTGTTAGAGGTAATACAGAACAAATATATAAATAATTTGAGAAAAAAAAGAAAATAAAGGGGTTTTTAATTAATGTCAAACCATTTATTTACAGGCATGTACAATAAGCCTGCTTGTGAGTTATAGATTGTGTTCATAAGTCACCCCCAATAGCCGGTTCCGGATTTTAGAGTAATGAAAAAATGATGCAAAAATGTTTACCTGTAAAGGATACTTTCATCCGTGTTCTTTCAACAGAAATATCCACACATAATCAAATGTCATCCATTCTGAACCTCTTGATCAAACCTGACTCATGGAATTTTGGAGAGTACAAACCCTTCAATCCCGGGTATAAAAATCCATTTATGAAAAAGGCATTTTGGGAATAATATGTTGAAAACGTATCCGATACATGACAAATAACACGAACAAAGGAATGAAATTTGATAGTAGAGGGATACCAAAACTTAACCCCATTTTATCACTATGACATAACCTGAAGCGTGGTTGTCACATAATAAAGTCGCTCTACCAGGCGTTATCATTGGACACACACGAAATCTACTATCTTAATGAAATTCCTTCCATTGGTAGTATCACTCCTTATCAGTGGTACTGCGAAAGCCAGTACATATTATTTTTCCTCATCGGCAGGAGATGATTCCCGAACTGCCAGCCAGGCTAAGAGTCCTTCAACTCCCTGGAAAACAATAACAAAACTTAATTCAATCTTCAGCACGCTGAATCCCGGCGATAGTATTCTTTTCAGCAGGGGCGACGTTTTTCCGGGAACGATCATTGTAAACAAATCTGGAAGTTCAACTGCAAGGATCGTTCTGGGCGCATACGGTACCGGTAACAAACCTGTTATATCTGGGTTTTCGACCCTGGCAGACTGGACAAACCTTGGCGGAAATATTTGGGAAAGTACAGCTGATATGTCTGGCGTTTCCAATTGCGCAGTCGTGCTCATCAATGGAAACAACACCCCCATGGGCCGTACCCCTAACTCGGGTTATTGGATCATCAGCAGCGCCACCAACAACTCGATCACAGATAATACAAACGGGCACCTGAACAGTACCGACTTAACAGGAGCGGAAATTGCTTCAAGAACGGCAAGGTGGCATCTCGACAGGGCTTTTATAACCAGTACGTCGGGTAACACCGTTTATTTTTCCGGCATGAGTTATCCCCCGGGTGCCGGCTGGGGTTATTTCATACAGAATCATGAAAGCACACTGGATACCCAAAACGAATGGTACTTCAATCCATCAACCAAAAAATTAAAGATATTCAGCAGTAGTAACCCGGGTAATGTACAGGTTGCAACCCTGGATGCCGGAGCTTCTTTAAACAACAAAGATTATATCTGCTTCGATAATCTTGATTTCCGCGGATTCAATAAAAATGCCATTGACATTTCTTCCCGTACCGGTATCATTGTTCAGAATTGCGATATCTCTTATGCTGGAGTGAATGGAATTTATTGTTATCCCAACGCTCCCGGAGTAAGGGTAACCGGTTGTTCTTTCAAAGAGATCAACAGCAATGGAATATTTGCGGCAAGTTCATCGAATGCCTATATCGCAGGGAATACACTTTTCAATATCGGGAACATTGCGGGAATGGGCGAAAGCGGCGACCTGAGTTATACAGGTATCATTTCACATGGTGATAATGGCCAGGTAATGTATAACAATGTACAGAACTGCGGGTATATCGGTATCCGTTGGGATGGTCATGGTGCATTGGTTCATGGCAATTTTGTAAACAATACCAATTATGTAAAAGATGATGGCGGAGGAATTTATACATACCCCTGGCCTTACGGCGTAAGCGGCAGTACTGTTTACCAGCAAAGAACGGTAAGCAACAACATCGTATTGAACAGCAGAGGAACCATGGAAGGAGGAGCTCCTTCTTCCAATTTCAATGAAGCGATGGGGATCTACAACGACGGCACCGCTCCCAATACCAACTACATTAACAACAGCGTTGCCAATGCTTATTTTGGAATATTCTCCAATGCGGGTCACGATAATACCATCAGCGGAAATACAGTTTACAATTGTGTTCGTGGCTTACATTACAACAACTATGGTGGTTATGGCATAGAAAATCTCACGGTTACCAACAACACATTTGTAGCAGTTACCACCGGTGGCAATTGCGGTACCGGGCAGTATTCAGCCTTTTTTGATCCCGGCGCTTCGGGCATGCCGGCTTCTTTTACCGCATCGAATAATGTATACGCCCGGCCTCTTGATGAAGTGAATGGCTGGATATGGCGTAATTTCTCCGGAAGCTCCTGTAATACACTTGCACAATGGCAATCTTTAACCGGGCAGGATGCCGGATCAACGAAATCGCCGCTTTCAGTTTCAAATCCGAACGACCTGAGGTTTGAGTACAATGAAACAGCACAGGCAAAAACCATTTTACTTGGAGCCACCTATATTGACATGAAGGGGGAACAATACAGTTCAACCGTAACGCTTGAGCCCTACACATCCATCGTACTGATAAAAACAAGCAGTACCAATGTGCCGCCTGTTGCAAATGCCGGGCAGGATATGGCGATTAACTTACCACTTAATTCTGCAACCCTTACAGGAAGCGGGACTGATCTGGATGGAACAATCGCTTCTTATCTCTGGAGAAAAATTTCAGGACCTACAAGCGGAAGCATAACCAATACATCTGCTGCTACAACTACAGTGGTGGGATTGTCACAGGGAACTTACCAGTTTGAATTAAAAGTAACGGATAACAGTGGCGCTTCGGATCTCGACACCATGCAGGTTACTGTTACGGGGCAGCTTATCAATACTCCTTATGGTGGAACGGCGCATATTATTCCCGGCACCATTCAATTGGAAGATTATGACAATGGCGGACAAAACATTGCTTATTTTGATAACAGCACTGAGAACCTTGGAAGTTTTTACCGCACTGATGAATCAGTAGATATTGAAACATCAACAGAAGGAAATGCCAATATTGGCTGGACAGAAGCCGGCGAATGGATGAAATATACAGTGCACGTGAACAGCACCGGAAACTATACTTTACTGGCAAGGGTTTCTTCGCAAAACAGTGCAACAGCTTTCAGGGTTGAAATGGATGGGATCACCATTGCCACTATTGATGTTCCTAACACAGGAGGTTTCCAGTCGTGGCAATCCGTTACCATACCCAACATACCACTAACCGCCGGCGATAAAGTAATGCGGGTATATTATATAACAGGCGGCTATAACCTTAATTACATCAGCTTTTCTCTTACGGTGAATCAATTGCCGTCTGCCAATGCAGGCATCAATCAAACTATTACTTTACCAACAAACAATATTTCACTCAATGGAAGTGGAACTGACCCTGACGGAACCATCACCACATATCTCTGGAGAAAAATTTCAGGGCCAACAAGTGGAAATATTACAAACACAAACGCTGCAGCTACAACAGTAACAGGATTATCACAAGGTATTTATCAATTTGAATTGAAAGTAACAGATAACAGCGGTGCTTCGGATCTCGATACCATGCAGGTTACTGTTAATGCAGTACCAGTAGTTAATCAACTGCCAACTGCTAATGCTGGTGCTGATCAGAATATTACTTTACCGACAAACACCGTTTCACTGAGTGGAAGTGGTACTGATCCCGACGGAACCATCACAACTTATCTTTGGAGAAAAATTTCAGGGCCAACAAGTGGAAACATTACAAACTCAAATGCTGCTTCAACAACAGTAACAGGATTATCACAAGGTGTTTATCAATTTGAATTGAAAGTAACTGATAACAGCGGTGCTTCAGATTTAGATACCATGCAGGTTACTGTGAATGCAACACCAGTGGTTAATCAACTGCCAACTGCTAATGCTGGTGCTGATCAGAATATTACTTTACCGACAAACAGCATTTCGCTCAATGGAAGTGGAACTGATCCTGACGGAACCATAACCACATATCTCTGGAGAAAAATTTCAGGGCCAACAAGTGGAAACATTACAAACTCAAACGCTGCAGCTACAACAGTAACAGGATTATCACAGGGTGTTTATAAATTTGAATTGAAAGTAACTGATAACAGCGGCGCTTCAGATCTTGACACCATGCAGGTTACTGTGAACGCCGCTCCCGTTGTTAATCAACTACCAACAGCCAATGCCGGACTTGATCAGAACATCATGCTTCCCACAAGCACTGCATCTCTGAATGGAAGCGGAACTGATCCTGACGGAACCATTACTGCTTATCTCTGGAGAAAAATTGCTGGGCCGGCAAGTGGAAACATTACAAACTCAACCGCTGCTTCAACAACAGTAACAGGATTATCACAAGGTGTTTATCAATTTGAATTGAAAGTAACGGATAACAGCGGTGCTTCAGATTTAGATACCATGCAGGTTACTGTGAATGCAACACCAGTGGTTAATCAACTGCCAACTGCTAATGCCGGCATTGATCAAACTATTACTTTACCAACAAACAGCGTTTCACTGAATGGAAGTGGAACAGATCCTGACGGAACCATCACTGCTTATCTCTGGAGAAAAATTGCTGGGCCGGCTAGTGGAAATATTACAAACTCAACCGCTGCTTCAACAACAGTAACAGGATTATCACAAGGCATTTATCAATTTGAATTGAAAGTAACGGACAATAGTGGCGCTTCAGATCTTGATACTATGCAGATAACTGTCAATGCAGCTCCCGTTGTTAATCAACTGCCAACTGCCAATGCCGGACTTGATCAGAACATCATGCTTCCCACAAGCACTGCATCTCTGAATGGAAGCGGAACTGATCCAGACGGAACCATTACTGCTTATCTCTGGAGAAAAATTTCAGGACCCGCCAGTGGAAACATCACAAACTCAAATGCTGCAACAACAACCGTAACAGGATTGTCGCAGGGAATTTATAAGTTCGAATTGAAAGTAACCGATAACAGCGGAGCTACGGATCTCGACACCATGCTGGTTACCGTTAACCCGGCAATGAACCAGGTTCCCACTGCCAATGCTGGAGTTGACCAGGTTATTACATTACCGGTTAACAGTGCAACACTTAGTGGAACAGGCACTGACCCCGACGGAACTATTATCGCATATCTCTGGAGAAAAATTTCAGGGCCTGCAGGAGGAAGCATTACCAGCAATACTTCGGCTGCTACTTCCACAACCGGGTTAACAGAAGGTGTTTATCAATTTGAATTAAGGGTAACCGATAACAGCAATGCAATTGATGCTGACACAATGACCATCACAGTTAACCCTGCTGCACAAATTCCCAATGAACTCCCGTTTGTTAATGCCGGCGTTGATACTGTAATTTATATTCCCGACAATACAATTACATTAACCGGCTCCGGCCATGACAATGACGGCGCAATAGTATCATACGAGTGGAATGTAATTTCAGGCGGCGCTTATCATCTCTTCAATGGCAACACACAGGTTGCAACACTTTCTGATCTTGAAATGGGCGTGTATGAAGTTGAACTCACTGTTACAGACAATCGTGGTGGTACTGCTACCGATAATGTAAGGATCACAGTGGGCGCCGGAAGGCAGCAGGTGAATGAAAACAACGATATTACCATTCTTGGAAATCCTGTGGGCCAGACTTTAACTTCCAGGATCATCAGCTCCAACAGTATTGGTCAGCCGGTTACGCTTACTCTATTCAGCGCAAACGGATCTGTCATACTTCAGAAAAAAATAACGCTCAATACCAGCGAACAGATCGAAAAGATAAATACAGCCGCACTTCAACCAGGCACATACTTCCTGAAAGCGATATTCAATGAACAAATACAGGTTGTGAAAAAAGTTATCAAAATATAATTCTTCAGAAAAGAACCAAAATATAAAAGCCCGGTTAATGCCGGGCTTTTGATTTGAATATTTTATGATTGCTTATTCTTTATTGAACTTCAGGTTGATCTTTACTGTTTTATCAAATATCATAGCAAACCAAAAGAACAGGATCGGAACTATTACAGTGAACATTCTCACATAAGCTGTTACCATGGTACTTGCCCCAAGGTATAAAAAAGTAAAGAGTAACATATACCTCACGCCATAATTCAATTTTCGCCAGTTAATAAATGTTGGTATAAGACAGAATAACATTAATGTAAGAATAATGCCGTTTGCCGGAAATACCAACAACACTTTCGGCCGCTGTACAGCCTGCGAGAACGGATAATGAAATATCAATCTGCCAACATTGTAAACACAATTCTGGAGATATTTCATAGGATGCTTTTTGATATTCTCCATTGCTTTCTTCTTCCACATATCATCCTGCTCAACACCGGAATATTTATATATCTCATTATAATCTGCCTGGTGGTGGGCTACCAGCGAATCCGTTACGCCCGGTATATTGTAATTGCCCATTTCTACCGGCCCCTGTTTCAACTCCAGTTTCCAATCGCCGTATTCTTCTTTATAGGGAGAACTCGCCCAATACAGCGTACTACCTGCAGTAGTACTCCAGTACAATACACGGCCTGTGAGGTTATAGATGTATACCATGTAAGGAAATACCGTAGCAAAAGCGATCAGTGAAACAAATAAGCCTTTTTTATAGTTAACAGCCTTTCTGTTGAAAAGCCAAAGCAATGCTGAACCTACAAGTGTGAAGATCATTACAAAACCAAAAGCCACTTTGGTAAGTACAACAAATCCCATCATAAAACCAGCAAGGAAAATATATTTTCTTATTCCCTCCTGCGAACCCGGTTTAAAAATTCTGGCCATTGCATATACAAACACCGATATGAGCAGGTATGTAAATGTTTCTGTGTGGGTAAAAGGCATGTTCTGAAAAGCAACATAATAACATGCCCATGCAAAACTGAATATGAGTGTAAGATTAAATGAAACAGTTTCTTTCAATGCTTTGTAGAGAAATACTGTTGATACATAATAACAGAATGCATTGAATATGGTAATTGATATCAATGGCAGGCCAAGAGCCAGGAAAGGGGCTATCATCAACGGCCAGCCCGGTCCGTTAGTGAGGTTTACATTTGGTGGCGGGGGTGAATAAAATCCATGGATGATATTATCAGCAAACATCAGGTAGCGTTCTTCATCTCCCTGGTGGCCATTCGTTGGAAAAATGAGTACAAAAATGATATACAGAACCAGGAAGGGTAAAAAAAGCAACCATGGCCTGTGAAATATCTTGATATCGTGAATACGATTCAGCATAGAGCAGATTTAAATCAGGATGCATTGCTGATCATGAGAACAGCAGGCTATACCCGGTTTAGTTAATAATATCCTGGCTATTGTTCTGAAGACCTTGCTTCTTTAATGAAGTTCCAAGGTGAAACAGTTCCTCAAAATAACGTTTGTTCTGGAGTGATAAAAATCCCAGGCTCAAAAACTGGATGGCGATCACAAAAGTGATACCACCAACAAGAAAAGTTTGTGGATTTTTACTGAACTGTGTAGCAAGGCTGAATGAAAAACTGCTGTCGGCAGCCCCGGCTTTGTGCAGCTCGGCCATGTATGAAACAGTGTCGTAAAGCAACCATACCAGTTCATACAATGAAAGTATCATGAGGATGGCACCAATGCCCATGAAGAAAATATAGGGACGAAAAATAAAGCCTGACATCAGGCCAGAAAAGAAACTTCTTAAAACCTTCAGGCTCGAAGTTCTTTGACCGGCATATTTGTTTTGTTCTGTCCAGTCGAGGTGCGCAGGTATTTCAACGATCCTTGCCCGTAGTATCATCGACTTGTAAATGATCTCCGGCATAATCTCATAATCTCTTGTTTTAAGGTTAAGGGTTTGTACAAAGCTCTTGCGGTAAGCTCTTACCATACCGGTAAACGTGTAGTATTTATCCTGTGCTGCAAAACTCATGAAGCGGTTCACCCATTTGCTCATAATGCGCCGCTGGAATGGAACGGCTGTTACTTTTCCTCCTTTCATATACGGAGATGCGATCACAATATCCGCTCTGGTTTCAACAAGTTTGTCTACCATCTCCTCAATATATGTTTCTGCATAACTGAGATCGATGTCAACCACAACAATGATATCGCCTTTTGAATTCCTGAAACCTGTTTGCATGGCATTGCCAAGGTTCAGGTTGGTGGGATGGTGTATTACCCTGATGTTAGAACGCTGTGCAGACAGTGCATCAGCTATTTCGGCAGTTTTGTCCTTGCTTCCGTCATTTACAATCAGTATTTCCCAGTCGTACTTTGAACTTTTAGAGTCCATGTATTTGGCGATCGTGTTGATATTATTCTGAAGGATCGCTTCTTCGTTGTAACAAGGGGCTACGATGCTAACGAAAGGTTTGGTCTGGGTCATGCCGTTGGGGGCTTTTTTAATTTATAGTGTGTATAAACCGGGAACA
>JAFDXA010000171.1 GCA_018268185.1 Bacteroidota bacterium | reverse complement strand
GCTGGCTGCATTCGTATTTCATGATCCAGAATGCAGCATATCCCTTAGGGTATGCGGCAAGAAGGGTGAAAACGTTACCGCCCACCTGGCTATAGCCAGCGGCAAACAATTTTCCTGTTGTATAACCAAAATTCAAAGCGCCTTCTGAGGTTACCAGATAAGGGCTATTGGAAGTACTGTCCTGGAAATGATAATATTCAGAGCCGCCGCTACCCAGGTAATATGATCCCTGCGGAATGTATACCATTTCCACAGCAAATACCCGGATCTCAACACTGTCGCTATCCAGTACGCCATTAGAACCATAGTTCCATACCACTTTACCATTGGTATAGTTTACATCTCCGATCTCGTTACCGGAAGCGTAAATCCAGAACCCTTTCTGATCAGCGCTTACTTTTACGGTACTGCCGGCAGGTGCGGTAAAGCCAGCCGTGTTCAGAGAACAATGCTGCCAGAGGCTTGTGTTCACTTTACGGAATTTTACAAAGATCCAGGCGCCATCATAGTTACTTTCATTGGTACTGGTACGCCAGCTGTTTTTCCAATTCACATCGAATTTTACTTCTACTGTGTGAGAGGTTGTGTTTTGATTGGTAAGCCCGGTGTTCGCCAACTGGATATCATTGGCCCGGGTTTGAGAGAATGCAGCAAACATTGCTGCCAACAGGGTAATTCTTTTCATACAATTAGTTTGATTAAAAATTGATGTACAAATATCCCTGTTCAATAACGGCTACCAATACCCTCTATTGGGTATATTAAAAATCCCCGGCTTGCGACCGGGGATCTGTTATCTGTATTATTGCAATTGCTGGTATTATCCGAGATATGCCTTCAGCGCTCCGCTGTAACGGGCTTTCTGCAGGCGTTTGATGGCCCTTTCTTTGATCTGGCGTATACGCTCTTTGGTGAGATCGTATTTCTGACCGATCTGCTCGATCGTAACACCATTCTCTCCATCCAATCCGAAATAAGCATTTACGATCTCTGCTTCACGTGGACTCAAAGATTTCAATACCCTGCGGATCTCGTTCTTGAGAGAATCATGCATTACATCTTCATCAGTTTCAGAGCCACCCTTCAGCAGGTCGCCCATGGCTACATCTTCTGCTTCATGCACGGGAGCATCCAGTGATGTATGACGGGTATTGCTCTGGAAGATATTGTTGATTTCTGTTTCGCTCATTTCAAGCAATTCAGCAAGTTCTTCGGTAGATGGTTCCCTTTCGTGCTCCTGCTCGAAAGCCATGTAAGCCTTATTTGCCTTGTTGTAAGTTCCGATCTTGTTCTGTGGTAAACGAACCAACCTTCCCTGCTCAGCCAAAGCCTGCAGGATAGATTGACGGATCCACCAAACGGCGTAAGAAATGAATTTAAAACCCTTGGTTTCATCAAAACGCTGGGCTGCTTTGATCAAACCGAGGTTACCCTCATTGATCAGGTCACTCAGGGAAAGCCCCTGGTGCTGGTACTGCTTTGCTACAGATACCACGAAACGCAGGTTAGCCTGAACAAGTTTATCCAATGCACGCTGGTCTCCCATCTTGATCTTCTGGGCAAGGATGGTCTCCTCTTCCGGGGTGATCATAGATATTTTAGAGATCTCCTGGAGATATTTCTCTACCGCCTGGGAATCCCTGTTGGTGATCTGCGTTGCGATTTTAAGTTGCCTCATTTTTTATGTATTGTATTAGAATTCAGGTTTAATAACGCTAAATAGACAGTTTCAGTTGGGAATTCGTTGCAAAGAATAGGTTAATATCCGGTATTCTATTGGAATCGCTTGCAAAGTTACCACGCAAAATCTGTATTTCATAATTATTGGGAAAAAAAGGGTCAAAACGGTGAAAACCGAGGCCAATTTTGAACAAAACACCGATTATTTGATAAGATCACCGGATATCGGTACCCAAAATTGGTTATCACATAACGGAAAAGCAGAAACTGTTATCTTGCATATATGATTACAGACTTACGCTCCGATACGTTTACCAAACCATCCGAACCAATGCTGGAAGCCATGTTCAGGGCCCAGGTAGGCGATGATGTTTTTGGTGAAGATCCTTCTGTTAATAAACTGGAAGCCACGCTGGCCGAAATGTTCGACATGGATGCAGGGCTCTTCTGTCCCAGTGGCACCATGACCAACCAGGTTGCCATTAAATGCCATACGAACCCGGGAGATGAAGTGATATGTGATAAACTGAGTCATGTATATATATATGAAGGTGGTGGTATCGCCTTTAACAGCGGTTGCCAGGTACAGGCATTAGAAGGAGATCGTGGCAAAATTAACGCTGAAATGGTAAAAACGGCCATCAATCCTGATGATGTACACAAACCAAGAACCAGCCTGGTAAGTCTCGAAAATACGGCTAACCGCGGCGGTGGAAGTTGTTATGATTTAACTGATATAGAAGAAATTAAACAGGCTTGCCTGCAAAACAACTTAAAGCTTCACCTCGATGGTGCCCGACTCTTTAACGCCCTCGTGGCCCGCCAGGAACAGCCAAAGAAGTACGGCGAAATATTCGATAGTATATCCATTTGCCTGAGCAAGGGATTGGGCGCACCGGTTGGAAGTGTTCTGCTTGGTTCCTACGACTTTATTAAAAAAGCCCGCAGGGTAAGAAAAGTGCTTGGAGGCGGTATGCGCCAGGCCGGTTACATGGCTGCGGCCGGAATATATGCCCTTGAGCATAATATCGAACGCCTTAAGATCGACCATCAACATGCACACGATATCGCCGGCGAATTGATGAAAAAGGATTTTATCGGGAAAATATTCCCGGTTGAAACCAACATCGTGATATTTGAAGTTACGGGTGACTATACAGCAGCTTCCTTTGCCGAATTCCTGAAAGCAAGAAACATATTTTGCATTCCTATTTCGGCCAACTATGTAAGAATGGTTACGCACCTGGATGTGAGTACAGCTATGGTGAACAATCTCATAAAAATCATACACAACATGTAATAAAATACCTGCATTTGCCGATTAACAGTGCGGCATATTAACTTTACCCTCTAATCAACATTAAATTTTTTGTAAATGTTCCCAAAAATCAACCCTACCTCTACCAAAGCCTGGTCGGCATTAACTGCTCATTTCGAAGAGATGAAATCCACTCCCATTAAACAGTTGTTTGCTGAAGATGCAGGCAGGTTCAGTTCTTATTCACTGGAGGCAGGTGATATTCTGTTCGATTACAGCAAAAACAATATCAGCAGTAAAACGAAATCACTGCTTTTGCAACTGGCTGAAGAATGTTCGGTAAAAGCTGCGATTAACGCCATGTTTGCTGCCGAAAAAATAAACGGAACCGAAAACAGGGCTGTTCTGCACACCGCTCTGAGGAATTTCTCGGGCAACCCGGTTGTGCTCGACGGAAAAGATGTGATGCCCGATATCCGGAAAGTACTGACGCAAATGCAATCCTTCGCAGGAAAAGTTCATTCGGGTGAATGGAAAGGTTATTCCGGAAAGAAAATAAAATACATCGTAAACATCGGTATTGGCGGAAGCGATCTCGGACCGGTCATGGTTACCGAAGCCCTCAGGCCTTATTGGGTTGAAGGCATGGAAGCTTTTTTTGTGAGCAATGTTGATGGAACCCATATTGCCGAAACCTGTAAAAAGATCAAAGCTGAAGAAACACTATTCCTCATTGCCAGCAAAACGTTCACTACGCAGGAAACGATGACCAATGCCCATTCTGCCCGCGACTGGTTTTTAAAGAATGGTGGATCTGAAAAAGACATTGCGAAACATTT
>JAFDXA010000170.1 GCA_018268185.1 Bacteroidota bacterium | reverse complement strand
TCCGTAAGTACTAACCCACAGATCAGCATTGCCGGCATTGCAGATATCTGATACCCGGTTACAGGAAATTGAGGTTGGATCCTCAGGAATGTTTTTAAAATACGTTAGGGTTGGATGTGTATTGCTTTTTTTCCAGGCGCCCAATCCTTCTTTGGTCATCGCTACCCAAATCCTGCCATCATTGCCACGGTGAAATTTGCGTATCAGGTTATCGGCCATGTTAAAACTACTGATGATCTTTTTACTGCTGTCGAGCCTACTGATCCATTTTTTCTCTACAAGGTCATAATAGGCAAGATAATGGCCATAGGGAGATGCAAGCAGTACGGGGTTGTTGTCAATGCTGTCGCGTATAACTGATACAATCCTTGATTCAATTATGTGATCCATCACTTTGTCGCCGGCACCATCAGGCAATAGTTTTACATTATCAGAAGCAGGATCAAACCCGAACAGGGTGTAATTGCTCCCCAGGTAAATGCTGCCATCCGTTTCATCCCTGAATATTTTTGTAATAGCTAACTGTTCTTTATGGTAGGTAAGTGGATAATGCAGGAATTCTTTTTCACCATAAGGCCTCTTATATAAACCTTCTGAAGTGCCAATCCAAAGCGTTTTATCATCCCCGGTATAAAAATCATAGATCATTAAATGGGATGTTGACGCGGGTAAAAATTCCTGTACAAAGCTTTGTCGGAGATTGCTTACGCTGATGCCTTTTTTACTGCCTACCCATAGGTTTTCTTCACGGTCGATGAAGAGGCATGTTATTTCATCATCTGCGATACTTCCTTCTGCTGCAGCATTGAACCGGTAGTTGTAGAACTGCTGTGTTCTTTTGTTGAATACATGAAGCCCGTTGTAGTGCCCGGCCATCCATAGTCGTTGCTGGTTATCTTCTGCAAAATCACTCATCTCATCACCGGTAAAAGCACCATCATTTGTTTGTGCGCCGAATGCATCTTCGGTAGCCGTTTTAAAATCATAGCGGTACAGGATTTTGTCCCACGATCCGTACCACATGTTTTTATCTGCATCCAGGAACAGGGAAGTAACTACCATGTGCGGTAACTTGGCATAGAGGTTTGTATAGCGCTGATCAAAATCGATCCGGTTACTATACGGATCAATTTTCAGTATGCCGCCGCCTTGCCGACCAACCCAGATATTATTTTGCGGATCACGACAGAGCGCCAGGGCTGTGGTTGTTCCAGTGGTAACCGGCAGATCGAATGCGCCTGTTTGTTTATTAAATCGTATCACCCTTTTTCCACTGCTTGCAAGCCAGAGATAACCCTTTTCATCTTCCAGGAGATCGTTGATAATATTAGTGGGAATAGAATTGCTGTCGTTGCTTTTATTTTTATATTGAATGAACTGTGTTTCTACCGGCAGCCTATAATCATAACGGCTCAGTCCGCCATCCGCGGTAGCGATCCAGAGAACCTGTTTGCTGTCTTCATAGAGTGCTGTAATAATATTGCCGGATATGCCCGTGTTTTTTCCGGGCGTGCTGCGGAAAACAAGGAAATTATTTCCGTCGTAACGGTTTAAGCCGTCGTCGGTTCCGATCCAGATAAAATTTCTTTTGTCCTGCAGGATACAGTTGACCTTGTTGTTAGACAATCCTTGTTGTGTACTGATTTTCCTGAAATACAATTGAGGGCGCTGCCCGGAACAAAAATTGAACAGGCAGGCGAATAGCATGGTAAACGCAGAACGATAAATCATAGCAGGTAAGCATAAAGATAATTGAAAGACCGTCAAATTTCTGCAACAGTGGAGCCCTCTTTACCGAAGTAGTATTGTTTATACACTTGTTTTTCCACAGTAAACCGGAGAATAACTATGCCGCACCAAAGAATAATTACATCCAACTGTTTGAACCGGTAAATAATAGATTTGCCCCGTTATCAAAATTAATGACGCCCTAGTACTTACACAAGCACCTGTTCGCAGCAATGCTGATACCTGCCTGCAAATACATTCCGAATTCAAAAAACAATACTACTGATGAGTAAAAAGAACTTATTGTATGTACTGGCTATAATGATGGCCGTGGGTTCCATTCATACAGCTTCAGCTCAATCGCTTTCGGTAAATACATCCGGAGCAACAGCACACGGCAGCGCAATCCTGGATGTGAGCAGTACCGATAAAGGAATGTTGATACCCAGGATGAGTAAGGCCGAAAGAAACGCGATTGCTGCTCCGGCAACGGGGTTGATGGTGTTTCAGAATGCACCCGATAGTGTTGGATTTTATTACTATGACGGAACAGCCTGGCAATTGCTTTCTGTTTCAAATTCAAAAGCAGGATGGGTTACAACGGGCAACGCCGGAACAACTGCTGCCAATAATTTCTTCGGAACTACAGACGACATACCGTTAAGTTTCAGGCAGAACGACAAATGGATAGGAAGATGGAACAGCACAACCAGAAATTATTTTATCGGAGACAGTTCCGGGGCCAAGACCAGTTCTGGTACAAGCAACGTGGCAATCGGTACAAAAGCATTGGCTGAAAATACAACTGCTTATGCCAATGTTGCCATTGGTAATAATGCTTTTCAGAACAATACAACGAGCCTGCGTAATACAGTTATTGGGGATTCAGCCATGTTTTCAAATTCTTTTACATCCGGCCTTTACTTCGGAGATAATACAGCCATTGGAAGCAAGGCAATGTTTTATAATCAACCAACGGCAACCAATAACGGAACAAAAAACACAGCTGTTGGAAGTGAGGCGATGATACTGAATACTACTGGTTATGAGAATACAGCAGTGGGAGTAAGTGCGTTGCGGGAAAACACTACAGGCGCTGCCAATACAGCGATTGGAAGAAGTGCAAATCGCCTGGCGAAAGCTGGTATTTATAATACTTACATAGGTTATGTAACCGGGTATACAGATTCTCTCGGAGCAGCAAATACAGGTATAGGTGCTTATGCCCTTTATGGCCATCACCGAAATAGCTATAATACCGCCGTTGGATTTGAAACCATGGAGTATGATTCTGCCGGAACAATGAATACAGCCATTGGCTGGAGGGCTTTGAGAAACAATAAAGTGGGCATAGAAAATACTGCATTGGGCGTAGGAGCACTGGAGTTTGATTCATCGGGCAGTTATAATACGGGTGTGGGAAGGTATGCTGGTTTTTCAGCCAAGAGAGGTGATCTTAACGTTTGGATGGGATATAGGAGTGGTTATCTCGCAGATACTGCGGCATTCTCAACTTCCATAGGGGCATATTCTTCCTATTACAACAAAATGGATTACAGTACATCTTATGGGGGGTATAGTCTTACTTATAATGGGTTGAATGCGGTAACCAACCAACAGGGCATTGAAAATACAGCTTTAGGTTACGGTGCCAGTTACCTGAACAATACCGGTAGCAAGAATGTGGCCGTAGGATTCCAGGCAATGAACGGAGCTGGGTATTATGGTGGTTACAACAAAAATGTTGCGGTTGGCGATAGCGCACTTTTTTCAAATAACGCCGGTGATAATAATGTTGCCGTTGGATTCAAAGCCGGATCATCACTAACGGCAGGCGACAACAATATTGCCATCGGGCACCAGGCGCTGGCTTCCAATGTTATCGGCAGCGGGCATGTTGCTATAGGTGCCGGGGCTTTATCCAATTCCGGTTCCATTTATCCAAATACAGCTGTTGGATATTTAAGCCAGGACAGTTCCACCAACAGTTATGCCAACACATCACTGGGTAGTTATTCACTCGTAAAAAACAAGTCAGGTATCAACAATACAGCCATCGGCAATGCAGCCATGAATGATGCAGAAAACAATGTATCACCATCCAGTATTCATGACAACACAGCTGTTGGTAATGGAGCGCTTCGCAATACGCGTTACTATGGACATGTGGCAATTGGTTCCGGTGCATTGGTGAGTGATACTTCCGGAACATACAATACAGCAGTTGGTTATCGTTCTATGGAGGACAATCTATCTGGAGTAGGTAACGCGGCATTGGGTACTTTTTCCATGCTGAATAATAAATCAAGTGGGTACAATACCGCCGTAGGTTACAATTCACTTCTCTTACACAGACGCACAGGCTGGAATTATAATACGGCGCTTGGCTCTTTTGCTTTGGAGCAGGACACTACAGGTTACCAGAATACAGGTGTAGGAACTTCTGCATTTCGTAACAATGTTACCGGATACCAGAACACAGGTGTGGGAATCAATGCAGGGTATTATCAGAAACAATCACACAACACATACCTGGGTTCCTATGCCGGATTCGGAGAACGTTTTCCCAGCACAGACTATGCAGCTGATACAGGCAGGGCCAATACCGCAGTTGGAACCTTCTCAATGTACAGGGCAGCCAGTGGAAATAATAATGTTGCAGTAGGTTATGCAGCGCTGTACAGTGATTCGAGTGGTGCAAATAATGTGGCGATCGGCTATGGCGCACTTGATAATATGACATACGGAAGTGAAAACACAGCAATAGGATATGGTTCAGACCTTGCTGCTAATAACTTAACGAATGCATCTTCTATCGG
>JAFDXA010000016.1 GCA_018268185.1 Bacteroidota bacterium | reverse complement strand
TGATTATCCTATTGTTGAAGCCATTAATTCAATTTTACCGGTTGTTGATGAAATGATCGTGACTGTTGATCCGGGTGAAGACGCGACACTTGAACTGATCAAGAGCATCCCGTCTGACAAAATAAAAATTTATCCAACTGTTTGGGATATGTCGATACGGGAAGGAGGAAAAGTTTTAGCCGTAGAAACAGACAAAGCCATTCAACTTGTTCCGGCAGATAGTGATTGGATCTTTTATATACAGGCCGATGAAGTAGTACATGAAAAATATCATCCGGCAATACTTGAGGCTGCCAGGAAATATAAAGATGATAAGGCGGTTGAAGGGTTGCTTTTCAAATACACACATTTTTACGGAACCTACGATTATGTTGGCGACAGCCGCAAATGGTATGATACCGAAACCCGGATCATCCGGAATGATAAGAGTATCCATTCTTACAGGGATGCCCAGGGTTTCAGGAAAGGGGAGGTAAAGCTTAAAGTAGCGCTCATTGATGCATACATATATCATTATGGATGGGTAAAAAGCCCACGGCAGATGAAACTGAAGAGAGACTATGTAAGCCGCTACTGGAATAAAGATGTTAAAGAGTCTGATTATAGCGTAGATCCTAACGAAGTTTTTGATTTCAACGATTTTGATTCACTGGCGAGGTTTACAGGAACACACCCTGCAGTAATGAAGGATCGTATTGAGAAGCAGAATTGGAAACTTGATCTCGACATTTCGAAAAAGAAATTCAATTTTAAAAACAAAGCGCTTTACTGGATAGAAAAAACATTCGGCTTGCGGCCGTTTGCATTCAGTAATCACAAGATCATCAGGAAATAAAATCTTAAATAAAGGCAGGCGATGTGGCAATCGACCATTGAAAAAATTACTGCGGGTGATTACAGGGCGCTGGCCCGTTGTATTTCTATTATCGAAAATGAAGCCGATGGTTATGAAACATTACTCGAAAACATTCCAGCCACAGGTACACCTGTTATTGGAATCACAGGACCTCCCGGCGCCGGTAAGAGTTCGCTCGTGAATGCCCTGCTTGATCAATGCATTTCAGACAACAGGAAAGTGGGCATTCTTTGTATAGATCCATCTTCAGCCTTTAACAAAGGAGCCTTACTTGGTGACCGCATCCGAATGGCTGAGTGGTATAACAATCCGGATATTTTCATACGCTCTCTTGCTACCAGGGGTTCCATGGGTGGCTTAAATCCCAAGGCCATTGAAATAACAGAATTGATGAAGGCTGCTGCCTTTGATTACATCATTATTGAAACAGTTGGTGTTGGGCAAACTGAAATTGAAATCGCGGGCCTTGCAGATATTACCGTGGTGGTACTGGTTCCCGAAGCCGGCGATGAGATACAAACCATGAAAGCGGGACTGATGGAAATTGCTGACCTTTTTGTTGTAAACAAATCCGACAGGCCGGATGCAGATGCTTTCGTAAAAAACCTGAGGCTCATGCTGGCGCCAGCATTTCAACGGCAGCAACATGAAATTCCTGTTATAAAAACAATCGCTTCACAAAAAGCCGGCATTGAAGAATTGTATGGTCACATTCAAAAATTAACCCATTCTGAAAATCGTAAAGCATTAAAGGTTCACCTGCTGGCTGAGAAAACGTACCAGCTCATTCAACAGAAAAGAATGAAGGATGTGAGCATAGAGCTACTAAAAGCCGCTATATCCGAACAGGATATCACCAACTTTAATTTGTACAGGTTCGCCAAAAAATTTTACTGATCTTCTTTGATCTTCGATTTCAGTTCTTCAACATGAAAATTTTCCTGGTCGAAAAATTTCGGTTCAGTAACAAAGGCCTCAATTTTTCCTTTCATTACATTATCAGACAAAAGATCATCTGCCCGATAAGATACCGGCACCTGCTGTGGCACCAGTTTTGAAGCACATTTTTTTGTGATGGCGTAAGCATGTGTGCAATCATGAAATCCTGCCTTCTTAAGGCGTTTACTGTATTTGCGGGGAAGCAGGTTACCGACCATTTTATAACTCCACTTCATCAGCCCCAATAAACTCTGTAGTTTATACAGCCACTGTTTGATGTATAGGGAAGTTGTTACTTTTTCATGCTTTAAATACCCGAAGTAAACAAGTTCCCACGTATCGGGTAGTTCTTTTATGGCCTCCGGCAGGTACTGAAGATTTTGAGTAAGCGGCCAAACATCATCTTCCAGCACAAGTACTTTTTCCCAGCCGTTCTTTTCCATTGCTTCGTATAGATAACGGTGCGATAATGAGCAGGCTACTTCTCCAAGGTTTAATGGACGTTCATGCCTGTTCAGCGCTTTGGTTTTCTCTTCATCATAGATACCATTGCGCTTTACATCGTCCATATTCAGTTGCTGCTTGTCGGCACCCCAGAAAAAATCGAAAGAAAGGCCTTGCAATGTTTCTTTTACACGCTCATGCCTGTCGGTAAACCTGGGCACAGAAACAACCAGGATCTTATCGAAATAATTATTAAGAAACTCACAGATATGGGCAGGTAT
>JAFDXA010000169.1 GCA_018268185.1 Bacteroidota bacterium | reverse complement strand
TATACATAGGTAAGAAATATGAAGAAAAATTTCTTTGCAGAAGTACAGCGGGCGAACCGGTCGTTGATGCATTTACATAGCTATTGGCAGTTACAAGATAATTATTGGTTCCGGCATTTCCATTGAATTCAAATGCTGTTACGGTATAGTTGGTTCCAGGCAATAAGCCGGTAATAGTGGTGGAACTGCCGGTTCCACTGTAAACGACTTTATTTCCCAGGTTACCGGTATTTAATTCTGGCGCAGCATCAATATTTGCATTAGCAGCGTACTGCTTTCCGTCCGAAGGGAAATTAATGCCGGTGAGATCGGTTTCACGCACAACGATAATCCGGTTGCTGCCGTCGCCATCAGTCCAGCTTACATCCATTGTATTATCCGTTATGTTGGATAAAATAATATTGCTGGTTTGAATAACAGGCTCTGCATGCAAAACAGTAGCAGTAATATTTGCATTGGTAGTTGCTCCCCCTCCAACGTTTGAAACGCTGCCTGTAAAAATTCCGGGTGAAGAAATAGGTATACGAACAAATACCTGTACATTGGAAAGTATAGGTAAACTGTAAGGGAGGTTTATTGCATTTGCATAGTTGTTATCAGGATCTAATGATACCTGCCAACCATTTGGGGCAGTAACAACAATGTTACCGGGATAATTATCAAGAAAATCTCCATTAATGAGATATTCAGTTTTTGCATAGCCTCCGGGCATTGTTGTTACCATAAAATTAAATCCTGAACCGATTTCCATCACATTGAGAACAGCATTACTGCTGCAGAGCATCGCAGGATAAGAACTGTTTTTAGCATTCGCACCAACAATAAAATAATCGAAATTATTATTTGCATGAAAGAAACATTGGGCATTTAATGAAAAGCCGTTTTGTATGGTGGCCGTGTTTGCAGCCGCCCCCTGGTAGCAGGAAGCATTGCTGCCATAACCAATCATATGCACAATAGAAGGACTGTTGCACACAGAACCGGAGAGTAAGGTTGCATTATTTACAAGTGCAATTTTACCTTCGGTCATATCAATATCAAAGCTGCCTGTAAGATCAGGCGTTGGTAATGTTAAACTGCCTTCTGGTCCAGCAGCAAGGCCTATCAGTAAATGTTTTCCTCCTTCGATTAATGTGGAAGATGGGATGGTAACTGATGACCAGGTGCTACCCGTTGCAGATGCATACTGAACACTCCAGCCACTAATGTCGATTGTAGATAGTCCGAAATTTTTTAATTCAATAAAATCCTGTTTATAGGTGGCGCCTACTGTGCCGCCGCCACCATAGATCTGTGAAACACGAACCTGTTGCGAAACAGCAATGGAAGAAAAAAAGGCTAGAAGTAAAAGGGTACAAAGTTTTTTCATGGCGGCAAATTGTATAATCTAATATACGCTTATATTATTAATGCTAGCTGTAGTTAACAAATAACAAAGCCGGACCTGAGAGTCCGGCTTTGAATCAAATAAGAATTTTCTTATTGAAGAATGATCTTTGATGTTTTAACATTATCTCCATCAGTTATTCTCAAATAATAAATACCTCTTGCCAAAGAACTTGTATTAATAATGCTGTGTTGCTCTGTAGTATCCTGGTTCAGGACAATTTTTCCGGTTATATCTACCAGCTGTATATTCATTTGTTTGCTTACATTATCAGCATATACATGAATTATACTGCCTGCAGGATTTGGAGTAACAAGTGTCTCTGCATTTATTCTGAACAATACTGATTTTGTAATTGAATAATCAGAACGGTTGTCAAGATCAACCTGGCGTATGCGGTAATAATTAATGCCTGTTAAAGGATATTCATCATTAAACGAATAATTGATCCTGTTGTTGCTGTTTCCTGCTGCAGGAACTGTAGCAATGGCTGTCCAGTTGTAACCATTGGCAGAACGTTCAACAATGAATGTTTTACTGTTGATTTCCTGTTCTGTAGTCCAGTAAACTTTTACCGACCTGTTCATTTTCAGCACATTGAATGAACTCATTCTTACAGGGATAACGCCACCAACTCTTGCAGAGAAGGTGAACGGACTGAAAGTAGTAACCCCGGTAACGGTAACGAAACCAGCAGTGGTAGTGTTCCCCGGGTCGGCTGTACCACCGAGGTCATTCCAGTCTGTACCATCGAAATGTGCCACTTTTACCTGGCCCGGTGTGAGTATACCGCTTGAACCGCTGGTATAATAAAAAATGATGTTGGCAGATAACCCGGCTACCCTGTCAATGGTCCAGTATTCTTTTTTTGAAACTTCATAACCGGGATAAGAACCCAGGGTTGCAGGATCGATCGTGTAATTTCCATAACCACTCTTGAAGTATTGAACTGAATAATCATTTGCAGCACCGGTTGGGTCAATATGAACAGGTGCAAAAACATCACCGTTGCCAACAGGGAAGTCTCCACCAGTTGTAAGCGCCCTGCGTAATTTGCCATCTATGAATGAAAATACACTTCCGGGATCAACATTGCAGCTGGCAGGTGTTTCAATAATAGTTCCATTCATGCATACCAGTCTGCCGCCGTTTAAAAATAGATTGTCTGTAACGAAGATATTTCCATTCAGCATCATTGAATCAGTTTCAAAAGGTGCATAGCAATTCATATTAAGTGTGTTGAAGGAAGAACCGGGTACAAAATTGAATTGTCCTAGGGCTGAAGAACCTGCATCCGACCTGTTGATGAGAATGCTGCCACCGCCGCTTGAAGATGTGATCCTTCCATTGGCAGTTGGAGTAGAAGCTGCGCCACGCCACAATGCAAGAAATGCAAAGTCTTCAATATCAAGTATGGTGTTTGTTGCAGCACCCTGGTTCAATCTTAATCCGCCACCGGCATGATTGCCGAGATACAAACCAGCATTTAAGGTAATGGTGTCGCTGGTATTGATACTATCGCGTTGCAGCCTGAAAAGGAAAATATATTTACTGTTGTTGTTTACCTCATTGATTGACTGTCTTCCGGTTCCGTTCATAGCAAGTGTAATGCGTGCGGCATCTGCAGGAGCATCAGGGAAATTATCGAATACGGTTTCATTGGCAAAAGTGGCATTGCCAAACAAATTCAATGTGGAGAATGTAGGGGAGGAGCCATTCATTCTGTAAACCCCATCGGCCAGGAAATTACCTCTTACGGTAGTAGTTCCTCCTGATAAATATTTTAACCCGCCTGTGAGTGTAAGGTTATAATATGAAATGGCGGGGATCCGGATGGTATCCGTTGCAGTAATTCCTGTTTGCGCAAAGTTTACCGTTGAACCTGTTGCCAGGTTATTCAGGAATGGTCTGCGGTTATTCTGGATTACCAGGGTTCCATTGTTCAAAACATCAACCCTTGTTGCACTGGTGAGTGAATCTGTATCCGGTTTGATCGTAAACGTTAGTGGACTGGTGCCATCGCCAACAACAATGCGTGCTGTATTTCCGGAAGCAGCTACATTCCAGTCGCCGGTATAATTGGCATTGGCCTGGTTCACGATGTTGAATAACTGGTAAGGCGTGGTGAAATCAACAGGTGATGCACCACTTCCGTTTAATGTACTGCTCCACGTACCCGTATTATTAAGACCAAGGTTTGCTTTTGTATTATAAAAATTCTGGTAAACAGCACCTGAAACACTCAGGTTTACTGTTGATGCTCCACCGCCTGCATTGCTGATGCTGGCGCTTACAGCACCTTGTGGGGCTGATGCAGCAATACGCACATAGATGGGAGTATTAGCCAGGGTTGCCGAAGCATAAGGGACCAATACTCCGGATCCAAAACCAGCGCCACTGGATAATGATACTTCCAGTCCGGCAGGAGCAGTTACAGTAATGTTACCGGGAAAACCGGTAAGGTTGGTTCCCGAAAGATTGTATGATTGGGGCGCAGATGCAACACCAACAGTTGTTGTAATGTTTGTGATGTTGGGTGTTGCAGAAAGAATTGGTCCCAATGCTCCGCAAATGTTTACCGGCGTTGAAGCATTCCTTGGAACCGGGTTACTTACAATATCAAAATCGGTTGCATTGTTATCAGTATCCTGGCAGCCATTCTGTTTGCGTACGGCGCCTGTAGATATGCTCACCGTTCCAACTGTTACACCTCCTTCACCGTTATTGGATGTACCCCAGGCTACCAGGTCTATGATATTTACAGATGGTAGCGAACATGGTGTTGCAGTTGCTCCACATGCAAGACCCGTTTGCACATTGGCCAGTGCGATCTTCCCGGATGTTCCACCAAGGTTTACATTAGCGGAAATATAATCAGGCGTAACAGGAAGATCAGCTCCGGCTCCGCCTGCAGCACCCATTTGAATGAGCAGGTAACCTCCGGCCGGGATCGTAGTTCCCGCCTGGATGCCATATATCTGTGTTGAACTGCTGCCCAGGTTGCCTGTGGCAGAACCATATTGCAGCGAATACCCCGTTAAAGATTGTGTGACGTTACTGATGTTATGAAGTTCAACATAGTCGTATTTGTAAGTAACACCAGCCGTACTGGTGCCGCCTCCGGCATATACCTGGCTGATGGTAACGGTAGTTGATTGGCTGAATCCGGCTACCGCAACGAGGGATAACAATAGTAAAGTAAATATCTTCTTCATAACATAAGTTTGAACAGCAAAAATAATTTAATAAGCACTTACAAATAATGATATGCCGGTCATTTAAATGACATATTTAATAGCCGGGGCTCAATATTATCAGCAGACTGTAAATGTTTGCCCTGCGTTGTATGAGGTATTTGTAGATACCCCAAAATCCTGGGCATGTGTCCATTAAAAAAGCCGATCTATGATAGACCGGCTTTTCAAAAAGTTGGAATATGATCAGTTCACTTTTTTAAGTAAGGTTATGAATACCGGGAAGTGATCACTGTAGCCATAGTTGTATGTGGTTCCATCCCAGGTTCTCATCGGGTATCCTTTGTACTTGCCGGTTGGCTGCACAAGGAACTGCCTGTTGAAAATCGTGGCATTCCTGTAGAAATAACCCGGCTGGTCTTTGTGAAGCCAGGCTTCAGAAACAACGATCTGGTCGAACAATCCCCAGGCATCCTGGTAAGCTATTGTGCCAATGCCTGATTTGTAAAAATTAGTCCAGGGATTATAAAGGCCTGAACGCTTAACATCAGCTTTATCTCCTTTCGCATTTAAAACCTTAGTAAGGCTTGGACTTACAGGATCGTCATTGAGGTCACCCATGATCAGGATTTTTGAATCCGGGTTGATCGCCATCAAAGAATCCACAATTCTTTTATCTACACCGGCAGCGGCTGCCCTGGCAGGAATAGACCTTTCTTCACCACCCGAACGCGAAGGCCAGTGGTTAACCATTACGTGTACGGTATCGCCATCCATCAAACCTTTTACATAAAGCACATCACGTGTGAAATAAGAATCCTTGGATCCTCCCGGTAGCTTTACAAACAACGGTTCACTGTGAAGCGGCTTGAAATATTTTGGATTATAGAAGAGGGCAACATCAACACCCCTTACATCCGGAGAATTGTAGTGAATGAACTTAAGTCCCCTGCTTTTCAGTGCTTTATCATTTACAATGGCAGTGAGTACCGTATCATTTTCGATCTCTGCCACGCCAAGCATGGTAAGACCATCAGGATTGATTTCAACACCCATTTGTGAGATCACTGAGGCGAGCCTGCCAATCTTGTCATTAAAAACACGGGTATTATAATGACGTTCGCTGGAAGGCAGGAACTCTTCATCATCAATAGTGGGATTATTAACTGTATCGTACAGGTTTTCAAGGTTGTAGAAGCCAATCAGCGAAGGATGGTAAGATGCTTTCTGCGAAAAAACAGCAGAGAAGCTGAGCAAAGCAAGGCTGATCGTAGTTAGAAATTTTGTCATAATTATTTTAGGCATAAAGGGCAAAGTTATTCATATGCTGCATAACTCAACGATTTTTCAATTTAAATTATATGTTATTGTTGGTTTATTGTTGGTTATTTTCTATGTGCTTAGGCTTTTAATATATACATTTGCACTCTTTTTTAACAAGAGAAATTTTTATGACACCAAGACTTAAGCAATGTTTACTTGCGGTTTTGCTAACGGGCGGTTGCTTGCCTTCAGCTTTTTCCCAGGTAGAACAGAAGAGAGACACCTTGCCTGCCAGGGACAGTATTGTTGAAATACTGAAAGAAAACCTGCAGGACAACATTCCTGTGATCTCATTGGACGAAAACGACGGGCAGGACGGAAGCGCTCAAAATGTATCATCTCAATTGAGCGCCGGCCGTGATCCTTTCCTGAATGCGGCTACTTTCAAATTCAGCGCCGTACGTTTTCGTGTAAGAGGTTACGATGCTGACCAATTCGGCACATATATCAACGGTGTTCCGATGGAAAACCTTG
The DNA here is from genome assembly GCA_018268185.1 of Bacteroidota bacterium. Lineage (GTDB taxonomy): Bacteria > Bacteroidota > Bacteroidia > Chitinophagales > Chitinophagaceae > Ferruginibacter. The sequence continues at coordinate 1,134 of JAFDXA010000169.1, read as the reverse complement.
ATAATGGCTTTACTCCTTACGGACAATGGGGAGGCTTGAACGATGTGCTCCGTAACAGGGAAACATCTATCGGGCTTGCACCAACCACTTTTGCATACGGTGATATGGGCGGAATGAATGCATTCGACACCCGTGCTTCTCACCAACGCAAACAGACAAGCATCAATTACGCACTTTCAAACCGTAACTATGTTCATCGTTTTATGTTAACTCACTCAACAGGTTTAAATAAAAAAGGATGGGCATTCTCATTATCAGCTTCACGTCGCTGGGCTGATGAAGGATTTACCGACGGTACTTATTATGATGGATGGTCTTTCTTTGCTGCTGTTGATAAACGTATCAACGACCGCAACCTGCTTTCATTTGTAGCGTTCGCCACTCCAACAGAGAATGGTCGCCAGGGAGCATCGGTTCAGGAAATGGTTGATATCGCCGGAAACAATTTCTACAATCCATACTGGGGTTACCAGAATGGAAGAAAAAGAAATGCAAGTGTTGCAAAATCTTTCCAGCCAATTGGTATCCTCACTCACGACTGGAAAATTTCAGATAAAACAAATCTTGTTACCGCTGCTTCAGTTAGTTTCGGTAAGAGGAGTACAACGGGATTAGATTGGTACAATGCTGCTGATCCAAGGCCTGATTACTACCGTTACCTGCCAAGCTACCAGCTGAGCCCTGAACTGGCCGAAGAGGTAAGGCAGGAAATGATCAACGATGTGAACAAACGCCAGATCAACTGGGATGCTTTGTACAACGCAAACTATGGTTCTTATGACGTTGTTGAAAATGCAAACGGCATCCAGGGTAATACTGTTGCCGGAAAACGTTCACATTATATTGTAGAAGACAGGATCGTAAACACACTTAAATATAACTTCAACAGTGTTCTTAACAGTGTGGTTTCTGAACATGTAGCTGTAACAGCAGGTGTTAGCTACCAGGCTCAGAAGAACAATTATTATAAGAAAGTGGATGACCTGCTGGGCGGTGATTTCTATGTAGATGTAAACCAGTTTGCAGAAAGGGATTTTCCAACCAATACCAATGCAGGTCAGAACGATATCAACAATCCAAACAGGATCCTGTTTGAAGGAAGCAAGTTTGGATATAACTACGATATCAATATTA
>JAFDXA010000168.1 GCA_018268185.1 Bacteroidota bacterium | reverse complement strand
TGATAAAAAAGTGGAGCAAAAAATCAAGGCTGCATAAAAAAGGCTAAAAATTGTATTTACAGGCTAAAGGAAAACAAGTTCCATCTTGTGAATAAAACCGGGCAGTGATGCGACTTACCAGCTAATAATACATCCAAACAAAGCAACAGCTGTTTTCCTTTTTAACGCCTTTCAATCCAATTTTCTTAACGCCTTTTTTATGAGGCCGAAGAGAAAATTTCCCCGGACAACAGTGATTTCCAAATTTCCAAATTTTCACATCTTCACATCCTCAATATCGAACAAGGAACAAGGAATTTTGAATGAAGAAATAGCTGCCACGAAGGCACTAAGGCACAAACATTCTCAAATCGGCTCATTATCAAATTATCAAATTATTTCATTCCCAAACTATCCCAAACACGCCTTTTCATGCCTTTTTGATCCCAAACATGCCCAAACTAGCCCAAACAGGGAAAGCGTGTTTTTGAGTGCATCTATGTTTGCGTTATGAAAGCGCTTTCAAATAAAACAGGTATCAGCAAGCCTTGGATTCCAATACCCACGTCTGTGTCTCAAGCGATGCCCCGGAGCGTCCCTCACACCCGGATTTCAACCGGGCATAAACGCTCCCAACCCCGGAGAACCCCGGAGAACCCCGGAGAAACGCGGAGAACTCCGGAGAAACGCGGAGAACCCCGGAGAAACGCGGAGAATCCCGGAATATCCCGGAGAACCCCGGAGAATTACGCCTAATCCCGGAATCAGGTTTTTGATTCGATATATGTTTGTGTTGTGAAAGCGATTTCAGTAAAAAGGATAAGAAAGCTTTCGCTCTTGCTGAGAACCATTAACCCTGAGACGCCGGGGCCGGGTTTTCGACTTGCCGACCGGGAATTAAAGCAAATGATGAGGATTTAAAATAAAGAATAAAAAGTTGATGAAGAAAATTGATACAGGTTTTTGGTTGAGGTTATAGGGTTGCTGCAGTTGTTACGTCACAAAAATCCTGGAAATGAAAATGTCACAAAAAATAAAAATTCAAAAATGTCACAACATCCCGCCCTGGTACGATTCGCTTATTGGTTTCACTGCATACTTGCACTGATTAATGTGAGGTATAAAAGTAAAGCCATAAAAATGCCAGTAAAAAATACAACTCAGAGCCATTTGGCAGAAGCCGGGAGAAAGCCGGGTTTTGCGCAGCAGCAATGGGCTATATTGCCGGGGATCAGCAGAACGACGGCAGTTATGGTGGAACAGAACAAACGCAATCTTTCTGCTGATGCCCACTTAAAACCGGCCGCTCTTGAAATGAGTTGTAAAAATCTATCTATTGAACCAGCACCAGCCACCTCCACTTTCCGAATGCCGCTAAACTACGGCTATACCAGGGGCCTCCGCATCAGCACCTCCCTGCTGATTCAGGAAGCGGCCTGTGATTTCAAATCCCGAAGGCTGAAAACCGGGCTGGATAATTTGCTACTGCAATATGAAAGAACCATTAAAACAAAAGCCGTACAGGGCGGTATGGATGCCGGGAGCAGTAAGATTAAAAGAAGGAGGGAAGCGGCTGAAGCAACGCTTGCCCGGAGCAATCTTGCCTCCGGGCAGAACTGTTCAGAAATAGGAGGGAGCGGAGTGGAAATTATAAATGTTGAATTATAAATGATAAATGAGAAAGTGAAAGGCATCAGGCTTCGGAAATATCGAATAAGGAATAAGAGAATTATAAATACTGAATTATAAATGATAAATGAAAAAGTGAAAGGCATCGGGCTCCGGAAATATCGAATAGGGAATAAGAGAATTATAAATGCTGAATTATAAATGATAAATGAAAAAGTGAGAAGCATCGGGCTCCAGAAATATCGGATAAGGAACGGTAGAATTATAAGTGCTGAATTGAAGACAATTAAAAATTATTTTTCGATTACCTCCATTTCCAAATTGATTCATTTCCAAATTTTCACATTCCCACATTCATTAAAGAAAAGACCTGGTTAAAAAGCATAGCCCCCGCGATCGAAAATAATTTTCAAACTCAACCATATTAAATCCACTGAACAACCAACCCGCTTCGGCGGGATTTTTATTTTAACTGCATCTAACAAGCAATAACTGATATTCACTGCAATTAAATCCTGAGTTTGAATAAAGAACATTTGAGGCTGAGGAAACAACCAGAGATTGCTACAGGTATTCTAAAATACAAAAGCGATGCCGTGGATCAGAATGCGGCATTGATGCCGGCAGGGCTACCGAAAAAACAATAAGGACAAAGTCCGGGTCGCATATCTTCTAATCTTTCCAGGTTATAAGGAAGCCGGTTTGCAGTTTCAGTTTGATATCGGTATCGGTTAGTGGCATGTACTGCTTTGCAAGGATTGTCAAGCCGATGCCATTCAGACCACCTGGTTACCCTGGATTCGCCCCGGTAAATCCATTCACGGGTATCGGTATCAAATGCAATGTCGGGAGCTTTGGTTGTAGAATGCCAGCGAATATAAGTATTGGGTTGTAGTGCTTCCCTGGTAATAACAGGTAAGGAGGTATTCGATATTTCGGTTATGAAGGCTTCATGCTGCCTGAAGATCCGAGCCTGCACCTCAAATTTTCTTACGGAGGGAAAGTCAGAAGCTGAGAACTGAAACTTTAGATGGCCTGAGGCTTTGTTTGTAGTATTGATAAGAATACCTCCGTTTGACTGGTTTATCAGTCGCCATTGAACCCGCAATGCCGGGTCTTTCTCAAATGCAGAAGAAGGAAGCTGGATCCGGTAAGAAAGGCGGTCGTTCCAATAATCTTCTGGAATTAATACAGGTCCATGAATCATAGCTTCACTTAACTTTTTCTGGAAACTGATGCCGGTAAATATCCCTTCGCTTCTGATGTCAAACAATTCAAGTGCAACACGTGTTGAGATGCCCCCGGCAGGAGGGTTATTCTTTACTATCCTGGCAGGCGGATTATCCAGGGTTCTCCCCTGAATATTTGCAGTTAAAACATTGCCCGCATAGAAGAACAGGCTTTCGATTATCAAGAATGTATTTCCACCCGATAGAATGCCAAAGATCACTTCACCAAACAGGATTGTCCACCAGGCTCTATCCGGATCAACATGCACATCCTCTGCCCTGAAGCCCAATGCAGGATAAGTTCTGCTGTTCACCTTCCTGGGTTTGGACAAATAACTGAAGTATTTACCGGGGCGTGTATGATACATTGTGGGAACCAGCCTGAAGGAAAAGTCGAGCCAATTGCCAAATTTCCTGGCTCTGCCACGAACAAGAAGATAACCAGCATGGCATTCAGCAGAGAAACCAGTGAGGGTTGCATCATGTTTATCAGCTTCGTTGATCATTTCCTGGTGCAACTCTTCAAGGAATATATTAATAGCATCCGCATTGATAACACCTGCAATGGCAAACTCGCCAGCCAAATCTTCAAGATCATTGATCCTGCCTGCAATTGTGTAATCTTCATTATCAATATTAAAGCCGATTAAAAGTGCATTACTCCTTATGCGGGCTTCAACTGAAGTTGCTTTGGTTGCTATCGCTCCTAAAAATGTGATGTCAATTGCAGGCAGTTTTATGTTATTGGCGGCAAACGCAAGTACAATTCCTAATTTAAGTCTCTCTCTGAATTCTTCGCCTTTCAGGTAGTTTCCAAAATTCCCGGGCATAAACACTGAGAGGATAGTAACGTCCCATTCACGTATTTCCAGGTCATCAGCAGTTGGAGAAAGTTTTAATTTTTTTCCGGCTTCAAAAACCGGCCTGATGG
>JAFDXA010000167.1 GCA_018268185.1 Bacteroidota bacterium | reverse complement strand
TTTATGAAACTCCCAAACCTTTCTTGTTGCCTTCCCTTTTTTTAGGTAAAAGGCTTTTGTCATTTTTCTTAACTACTTTTTCCTTTTCAGGCTTGATGTCCTGTTTCACTTCTTTTTTTTTATCATCTGCTACATCCTCCTTTACTGCTTTGGCTCCCTTGTCTATTCCTGTTTTATACTGGTCTAAAGATTCCTTTGTCACCATTTTCATATTGGAATCATACAGGTTCACTTTTTTGAATTGCGGATCAGCTTCGATAAACATTTTATGACTGCTTCCATCCTTCTCAATGGAAACAGACTGAACATTTCCTTTTTGCAGTGATTGCATCAATGCCTTCTCTTTATCGGGTTCATTTAGTTCAGCTATTGCAAACTTTTCAACAGCGGCCTTTAAATCAAATCCATAATTTTCATGAAACTGCTTTACTTCGGAATTGTTGTTCTTGTCTTTGTTTTCAAAGTCAAGCTGAATCCAGGCCTTGTAAGGTTGGCCTTCCCTTGTAACCAGGTCTTTGTGAACGGCCCTGCCATCCAGCAAATTGAATGCTTCCTTGCCAGTAACGCCTTTTCCTTTGTTGAGGTAGAATGTTTGTTCTTCTTTTTCGCCATTGGCTTTTCCAAGCGAAGCATTATAATTGTTAAAGAAGTACAAATCTGAAGAATCGGATTTGCGGAAGTTCATCGTTACTTCAAAAGGCTTTTTATTGATTTCTGCCTTATAGTGTAATTGGAACTCCCCTTTGCCCTCTTTCAGATTCTTTTCCAATTCCGGTTTCAGGTTTTCACCGAAACCCATGTACTTGAGGTTGTCACTCAGGTACTGAAAATTCTCATTGTTCATAACATCTGTTTTTAATTGTGATTTAAATAATGATTGTTGTTGTTCTATGTGATCTATTAGCGCATCTGTAAAATCGTTGCCTTCATGATTGTAGAGGCCGTTGGCATCTGGATTAGGGACTGTATTTTTTGCATAAGGAATCGCTTTATAAATGTCAAGGATAGAATCAAAATGAACCGCATGGAAGTGATCTCTGTCACTTATATTATTATCTGCAAAATCATTCGCTTCATCCTTTGAACTGAAAAAATACACATCGCTTTTATCGATAAAATAAAGTGAGTTGTTATAAGCCATCCAATGCTCACCTTTATTAAGTGCTAACTGAGCCAGTTCTAGTACCTCATCAGATATGGGATGTTCGTTGTTCATTTCAGATCGGGTAAGATGATTGCCTGCATGATTTTTTTATTGCTCACTTTCATAGACAAATGCCTGCCGCCATTTTTCTCCATGATCTGCACGAGTAGATATTTGGCATCCGGGATAGTAAACTTATCCAAAGCAAAAACCAATGAAGACGAACTATTTGCTTTCACTTGCGAACTATTACCGGAAATATGAAGTGGCTTTAAATCTGTTTCCTGAATGGCAGTTCTTTTGCCCTTCTTTTTGTCCCGGATAAAAAAGCGGAGAACATCAATGTCATAGTCAACGGGACTGTTATTCGTAATGTTAAGTTGGTAATACATGATTTCATTTTTTATGTAAATACCAGAGACCATCGCTTTAATATCCCATTGTTCGTCTTTAATGCCGTGCATTGTCCTGGGATTGTCTAAAATTCCATTGGCATAAGTCGTTACAGTTGCAAAATTGGTTGTCGGCAGGTGATACACCCAAGTTGCCGGGTTATTGTCATAGCATACCACAAAAGAATAGACACTTCCATCATCCGTAACAACACTAAGATTCGTTTCAGGAAAGCCTTTCTCTGCTGCTTTCACTAATAATATCGTTGGAGATTCTTTTACCTGCTGGGCCAATATTGCCTGCGTCCCCCTGTCCACGTGGAGTATTGAAAACGGAAACACCAGACTGGTTGTTTTTTCAGTTGAAATGCAAAGGGATGTTTGTGCTTTCAGAGAAACGAAAAACAAACTCACCATTGTCAAACACACTAATCGTTTCATACGTTTGTATTTTATAGTTGGAAAAAATTATTAATTGCTCTTGCTTTTAAGGAGAACTTTGTAGCCTTCTTTAACCATTACCTTAACCTGCTTTACTTTTCTGCTAAGCAATCCTTTGGCAGCACTGATGCCAGCGGCGGCAACTTGTGCTTTGAATGATGGATCAACAGAAGAAAGTTCCATTAATTGCAAACTGTTGTCTGCAGAATGTTTGGCAACGTCACGGGTAATGGCACCAGGGATATGAATGCCGGGCAGTCCATCCATATCGTACACTTCCAGCTTGACAGGAAATAAAGAAGTGCCATAGCGGATAGAATTGATTTCTATTTCTAATCTTTCATCATTTAGCGATGCAGAACCATACACAAAGTTTCCCTTCGGAATTAATGTACCGTTGATGTAGATATCGGTAGATAAGCGCAGTTTGATGATAGCTCCATTGACCAGGTTTTGGTTGGCATGAACAACAGCCTCTACTGCCGGTTCATCATTTAAATTATTGGAAGTTTCATTTGTTCCATAGAAGCCTACCGTCGATGTTGATCTATGCTTTATTGTATCCAACAAACTGATGTTATTCTGGGTTGGCATTTTTGAAACCGCAAAGACAACCTCCTTTTGTTGCAAAGATTTTTCTTTCAGTTTGTCCTTTACTCTTTGCGGATGCTGGATGTCTAAAATTTTATCCAGCGTTCCATTTAATTGTTGCATTTCCGGGTCCGTTTCCTGTTTGTCATCCATCATTTGCATCATCTGCTGCATCCTGTCTACATCGTTTGTAAACTGCTCATTGTTTTGATAAGGTGCACCCGAATTGTTTAAAGAAGATGCAGTTGTTTCCGGCTGATTTATTTGTTTATTGATCTCATTTATCTTTTGATATATCTTTTGTTCATTGGCATCGGTTCCAGATTGATAAACTGAAGTGTTTAACCCATTCCTTGATGTTGATGGATTATTTAAATGCTGTGTAGCATCCATCAAAGAAACTTTTGTCTGCAATGAATCCTTGTAGAAAGGGTCACTTCTAAGCAGCTCTGCCCGTTTTAAAGAATCGGCATCTGCTTCCATATAGAACGACAACTTATCTTCATTTTTATCAGACTTGAGATTCGCATTTGGCAGTTGAAGATTAAGGCCTGCAACTTTATTTTTGTCAGTATCATTGCCAGTTCCTTTACCACCTCCCAATGCCCAAAAAGCCATTGTGATAAATGGAAGTACCAACAATGGTAATACCACCATCATTTTTCGTTGCCTCAAAAACTTTACTGAATGTTTGTTTTCCATTGTGTTATTTTTTTTGTGAATAATAGACTTCTTCAATCATGCTTAAACTATCAAGAAGGCCTGGCCGTTCTTTCTGCAGGTTTGGATGCTTCGCCTTATACTCCTGCACTTGCTGAAACTCGCTTTCTGTAATTGCAAAACCATTTCTTTGTTGATGGATACTTTTTGGAACAGCAATGGGCTTTGGAATCAAGCTGCTGTTAGTGTCCTTAGCTCTAAAGGGATTGACAATAGCGACAATGCTTAGGCCACCAAAAACCAAGCAGACCAAATACAAAAAGATCCATTGCTGTTTGACCTTCCAGTTTTTGGATAACGACTGCATATATTTTGCAAAGCCATTTTGAGATTTTAAAATACCTTTCGCTATGCCATTAGCAGCTTTATCTGTCAGTGTTTCTTTATTGATTTGTCTATTCCTGGTTTTCATCTTGTTTCAGTTTTTATATCCCTATTTTCAATGGTCTCCCATCTTTCAATTAAGAATCCATGAGGATTATGGTCAGAGCGGGAAACATTTCTTAAATAGCCCTGCGTTATTAGATTGCGGGTGACGACGCTATTGGGCCTTATGATTTTAATTGTGGCGTAGCAATGAAACAAATACGGCTCGGCATTCATACTTAATGAAATACTATCTACAGCAATTTGCTGACTGATATTGCCGGAGATGATACCTGAATAGTAAGAGGTTTCCTTAAGATTATCATACTGTCTTTTAGCAGAGCCATCAGCCAGGTATAATGCCTTCTTGATATTAGATTCAATTACTTTCTCATCCGGGTCGAGCGTAAAGAAATCGGTATGAAACATGGCAACATGGCTTCGGGCCTCTACTTCGATATTGTCTTTCCTTTTTGATGCAAACGCCTCCATCGCCTTATCACCTGAAAGAATATATATCCTGTCCTGAACCTTTGCAGATAACTCATAACTTTTATACAACACAAAACCGCAAAGGATAAAGCACCCAAGCACCAGTAGTAAAGTGAAAAGCTTTATATGCCTGAATGATGCATCGATATTTTTTGTTTGTTTAAACATAGCTTAAGATTTACCAGATAATTTATCCTGCATGTAACCATTTGTTTTGTTCCCCCCATCTTCCTTAAAATATCCTCCGCTTACACTGTTTGATGCTACACTGCCGCTAATGTTTGATTTTGCATTGCCGAAAGCATCAGCAACCATACCTGCACCGGATGATGCAGAATTCACAATACTCCGTGAGCTACTAGATGTAAGACTTGTGACTTTATACAGTAATGTATTTCCACCGCCAGCATGAACGATATAGTTGGCTACACTTGGTACAGTAAAGTATCCAACGATTCCAATGATCATAAAAATGAGATAAGCTGTATCAGTTGGAGAAAAGAAGGTGTCTCCGTAATCCTGTACCTGGGCGATATCAACCTTCAACATATTTTCCTGTATTTTGCCAATGATGCTGCCGAAGATATTGGCGACAGGCAACCAGAGAAATATATTGATGTACCGTGCAATCCAGACCGTTAAGGTGTGCTGGAATCCATCAAAGACCGCAATGCCAAAGACTAGTGGCCCGAGTATAGCAAGAACAATAAGATAAAATGTCCTAATGGTATTTATGCAAAGGGAAGCGGCTTCAAATAATACTCTCAATACTTCACTCATCCATTGTTTTATGGAATTTCTAAAGTTGTAGGAGGCTTTTGCCATTGCAAACTTGATGTCATTGCCAATCCCTTCAAAAAAACCTTCGTCTGAGGGACTATCATTTGGATGGGTGTACTTATACCATTTGTCCCTATCCCCACTGCCAGTTTCTCCAACATACATTTTCCAGACATCCGTTTTCTTAATAGCTTCTTCTTTCTTCTGAAGTAACACAGCTATGGCCTTATTAGAATCATCCACCATCGCTGCAGTACCAGTAACAGTTGGGTTCATTACTTCATTAATCATGGCAATTACAGACGGGAAAATAATAACAGCAAAGCCCAAAACAAATGGGCGGAACAGTGGGTAAAAATCAATGGGTTCTGCATTGGCTATATGCCGCCAAACTCTGCTTGCTATATACCATGTGGCCGCAAAACCGGCAATACCACGGCCAACACCAATCAATTTGCTGCACAGCGGCAACATTTCTGTATATAGTTGCTCCAAAACCGTATGCAGGCTTTTAACTTCATCAGCAAAACCGCCATTTTGGGCAAATAACAATTTAGGCACTAATGCCACTGCAACCAAAGCAATTACTCTTACGCACTTTTTCATACACACATTTTAATCGATTCAAAAACTAAAAGCCATTCAACTTTTCTGACAACTTTGTGTCAACCAATTCTCTTCCTCTTTGAACTGCCAGCACAGAGCTTTCGTTATTAAAGCCTCTCAAGAAAACCAGCTTGTCAGAGATGTCTTGATAAATTCTGTCGATGGCGGCGATTCTTTCATCATCACTCATTCTTAACTTCCGGGCTGTGATTACGATGCTCAATTCATCAAGGTTCTGTAGGCTTTTATTAAAGAGATTTTTATAAACATCTTCCATGTATGTTATTTCAGACGAATTAAACAGATGGGTGGATTTGAACCGATTAAATGCAGATCGGTATTCCTTAACTATCTGTGACTGGCAGGTAATAATATCTGCAACCCGCTTGTACTTTCTCACTGTTGGACTTACCTGTAATAATGCATTTAAAAATGCATCGTGCAGGTTGAAATTTCCTTTGGAAATGTCCTTGATTGTATTGTAGCCCGTGCTTACGATCTCATAACCTTTTTTCATGTTGGTGAGAATCTTTTTTAGCTGAGCTAATTTTTCTACGTTGAGAAGAAGTTGTTGAATTTCCGTTGACTGTGCATATAAGCCATGCCCATAGATTTGAATTGTCAACAGTAAAGAAATAGTTAAGCATTTCATTTTATATCATTTAATTTTTTCGAGAAAAGAATTTCATTTTGTTCATTCATTCGTCGAACGCACAGACCTTTTGTTGTATTCCCAAACGACCTACAGAAAACTTGGTTATCAACCATGTCATCATAGATCTTATCAATGACTTTTATTCGTTCATCATCCTTCATCGTAAGGCTTCCATCAGTAATTACATCAAAAAGCTTGTCCAATGATTTTGAACAATCACTTAATAGTTGATCAAAAACATTTTGGAGATAGGTTAATTCCGAAAGAGTGAGTTGATTTGATTCCCTGCAATACCGCATAACAGATGCAGTTTGCCTGGCAATATTTATTTCGAGCGAAATAATGTCTGCTATCCTGGTATATCGCTTTATTGTTGGATTTACGGATGCTAAGGAACTAAAATAGTTTTTATGAATATCAAAATCGCCATGTTTAATATCCTTGATTGTATTAAGGCCTTTTTTTGCAATCGAATAGCCTTTTGACACATAGCCAATATAAACCTGCAATGCAGCTATTTGTTGAATCAGGTATTTCTTTTGAGTTGACTTTTGCCTGAACCATTCTGCAAAGGTTTGTGCAGACACAGGTTTTGTTAATGACAGCAACATTGCTATCGCAATTATTATTATTTTCATACTTCACATTTTCACTTTCTCACTAATAATTACTACTCTAAACCATAGAGTTTCTTCACAACATCAACATCATTCCGCTCCTTTGAGCGTTGTAAACTAATCCTGATATTTT
>JAFDXA010000166.1 GCA_018268185.1 Bacteroidota bacterium | reverse complement strand
TCACTGACATGTAGAAGGTAGTCTTTTCATTACCTCCTGATATACCTAATGTATGTGAAGTAGAGAGTGCATTGTTTACAAATACATTGTCCTGCCAGTTTGTGTTTGTCCCTTTTGAATCCATTACTGCTACAGGCAAACTACCAGCATTTGTGTATTTTTCATTGGCTATTGAAACAAACTGGCTAGCATTCAAAAGGTCGAATCTTTGCATGGGCGAACTGTAACCTAATACTCCGGTATAAGTTATCGCTGTTCTACCCCTCACCCCTTTTTTGGTTGTAATCACCACAACACCATTAGCTGCTCTTGAACCATAGATAGCAGTTGCAGATCCATCTTTCAGCACATCAATGGTTTCTATATCATCCGGATTAATATCACCTAGCGCATTTGAATTGGTCAATAGAGCAAGATTACCTGTCGTCACAGGAACCCCATCTACAATAATCAATGGATCCCGGAGTGTTCTGGCGATCGTTCCGGATGCAGGCGGGAAAGAGTTGGTACCCCTGATTCGAATCCTTGCAGGAGCATTTACAAGACCGCTGCTGTTATTTACATTTACACCCGCGGCTCTACCTGCCAGTTGCTTATCAACAGAAGGCGTTATCAATTGTGCGAATTCCTTTGCGTCAACTTTGGAAGCTGAACCGGTAAATGCTTTTTTCTGCTGAACACCATAACCAACAACCACCACTTCTTCAAGTTTGATGTCGGAAGAGGTCATCGTTACATTAATGGTTGCCGATTTGCCGATTTGTTTGGTTACTGTTTCGTAATTCACGAAACTAAACACGATCGCTTTGGTGGTTACGGAAACAGCAATGGTGTAATTACCATTTTTATCTGTCTGCGTTCCGGCCTTACCGTCAGATGCGGTGACAGAAACGCCCTCCATAGGTGTTTCCTTATCATTCACCACCCTACCGGTAATGGTACGATCCTGTGCAGAAGCCCCAAGTATGAATACCAGGACTGTGATCAGGGATAAGATAGTTTTTCTCATTTGCAGTTTGGTTTTTGCGTACAAAGATAAATCAGATTACATTATGAATATTAAATAACAGACAAGTTTCTTTGATGCTCCGCTGCACCGCAGGAAGGCCGAAAATGAGTACTGGAACGATTTTCAGAAAATAATATTGCCTTTGCTTACTTCTTTTTCAGCAACAGTAACAACACCGGAAGGAGGATCAAATTTGTGATCGTTGCTGCAAATAAAGTGACCGATGTAAGCCATCCCAAAGCAAAGGTTCCGCCGAAACTGCTGCCGCAGAAAATAATAAACCCGGCAGTAAGAACAAGAGAAGTATAAACGATACTCAAACCTGTTTGCTGAACAGTACTCCTTACTGTTGCAGCCACATCATTGTGATAAACCCCCAGGTCCTGCTTGTAATTTACAAGAAAGCGAATCGTGATATCTACGGCAATGCCAAGAGCAACGCTGAATATTAACACGGTTGATGGCTTGAGCGGCACGCCTGCCCAGCCCATAATGCCGGCTGTAATCACAAGGGGAACTACATTGGGAATGAGTGAACATACCAGTATCCGGAAAGACCTGAACAGGTAAAGCATGCACACGGCGATCAGCAGGAAGGCCCATAGGATGCTCTCTTTAAGGCCGTTGATGATAAAGCGGCTTCCTTCCAGGAATGTAATGCTGGTTCCCGTAAGGGTAACCTTGTAGGAAGCGGTATCAAAAAGTTCACCTGATCTCTTACGGATCCCTTCCAATACTTCCGGAAGCTTCTGGGTTCCTACATCAGCCATGCTAACGCTCAGGCGGGTCCGCTGTTTGGTACTGTCTACAAACGAGTTCAGCATCCGGGTAAAATTATTATTCTTCCCGGCAGATTTTGAAGGCCTGAGATACTCTGCCACAAAGGATCCGTCGAATGCGTTGGGCATGAGGTATTGGGTTGAATCGTTTTCATAAAAGCCCTGCTTGGCGAATTTCAATCCTTCCGACACAGAAAGCGGCCTGTTCATATAAGCCTGCGAAGAAATATATTGAGCAAGCAAATCCACTTTTTCGTATACATTCAAGGCCCGCATACCGGTTAAACCATTCCGCTTTTTTGTATCCACCACGATCTCAAGAGGCATGACGCCTTTAAAATTCTTTTCGAAATATTTAAGGTCGGTATATATCTTATCGGTTGCGGGAAGATCATCTACAATATGTGCTTCTGTGCGAAGACGCATAATACCGGTTATTGCAATGATCAACACCAGTGCCGTTACAGATATCACTGTTTTCTTATGATGAAAAGCCCACACTTCCACCTTTGTAAGAAAAACAGAGATCCATTTGTTATCTAAATATTTCAATTGGTTTTTACGGGGGGCACGCAGGTAACTTAACACGGATGGCAATAAAATAAAAGATATCACAAATATCACCATGATGCTGATTCCAGCCACCACGCCAAACTCCCGGAGAATAGCGCTTCTTGTTAAGGCAAAAACAGCAAAACCTATAGCCGCAGTAAGGTTACAGAAAAGGGTTACCACACCCATTTTACTCACCATGTCAACCAGCGCTTTTTCTTTGCTCTCCGTTTCCTGCAAGGAATCGTAACGGAGATATGAAGTGTGGTATTTATTGATAAAATAGATGCAGTTTGGAATTCCTATTACAACAACCAGCGAAGGAATAAGCGCCGTGAGCAATGTTATATTGTAACCACATAAGTAAATCGTTCCCACCGTCCAGATTACACCGATAATAACCACTGCCAGGGAAATAAGCGTGGTACTGAATGACCGGAAGAACAAAAGCAGGATCAGTACACTCAATGCCAGGGAGCCGATGAGAAACAACCGCATTTCCTTTTGAATACGGTCGGCCACAACCGTACGAATCAGCGGCAGACCGCTCAGGTGTGTTTCCAGGCCGGTAACACTGCTGAACTTATTGGCAGCAGCCGTAATATCAGCGATCACCTTACTGCGCCTCGGGGAATTAAGAACATCTTTATTGATCCTTACACCCGCCAGGTAACTGTTGGTGCTGTTGTTATAAAGCAATGATCTGTAGAAGGGCAGGTTTAAAAAGATTGAAGCAGCACTATCAAGTTCCACCTGTGATGTAATATTTTCCGGGAAGATCTTTAGAGCGGTGAGTTTTTCCGCCAGGCTGTCTTTTTGTAATGCAACAGCAGCCGGGATGCTCAATACATCTTCCACATGCTGTACCTGCTTCAGTTCTTTGTGCAATTGCTGGTAAGCCGCAAAATTCTTCAGGGTAAACAAGTCTTTGGTACTGACACCAAGAACAAGCAGGTTTCCATCGTCGCCAAATGTTCTTTTAAAATCAAGGTATTCCTGGTAGCGGGGATTGTCTGTTGGAATAGCTTTTGAAAATTCATAGCTTAATTTCACTTTGGATGCATAAAACCCCATGATGCCCGTAGCGATCAACAATGCGATCAGCAGTATGAGCCTGTTTTTAAGTACAAATCTTCCTAATCCCTGCCACATAATAAGAATAGAGAATTTATTGTGCTGCAAAGAAAGTTAATTTGAATGGATGAGCCTGATAAACTTTGAGCAGGTACGTTAATAAGTTATAAAAAACGATCAGTTAATTTTACACACAGTAACTGTATAATAAATCTAACACGCAATACAACTGATATGACACATAAAACAAAAGGTATTGTGTTGCGTAGTATCAAATACGGAGAAACAAGCCTTGTTGTAACCATCTTTACAGAACTATTCGGTCTGCAGGCCTATATGATAAATGGTGCCAGGTCATCAAAGAAAACGGGAACCAGGGCTGCCATGTTTCAGCCGGCAGCTATTCTTGAACTGGAAGTATATCACAACGAACAAAAACAGGTACAACGGATCAAAGAATCAAACTGGTCTGTTATCTACGATCACGTGCTGAGTGATGTGATCAAAAACAACATCGCATTGTATATGGTAGAATTGCTGCACAAAGCGCTGAAACAGCCCGAAAAGAATCATGAACTGTTTTATTTCTGCGAAGATATCCTTACACAACTCGACACCGCAGGCAATACCATAGCCGCAAACATGCCATTGTTCTTTACACTTCACCTGGCCGATTTCTTCGGCTTCCGCATCAGCAGTCCTCTCAAAGAAGCTCCCGGTTATCTTGACCTGAAAGAAGGTGCATTCACCAATGAACAACCCGGGCACCCGCATTTTCTGCACAGCGAATATGCATTACTTACTGCTGAATTATTGAACACAAGAATTCCTTCGGAACTGGGTGAACTTCATCTCAACAAAAAAATAAGAAGGGAGTTGTTGCTCAAATACCAGGAATATTATGCCCTTCATATTCATGACTTCGGGCAGATGAAAACACTGAAGGTATTACACGAAATTTTATAATCAGCAAGCACTTAGCAATTTGGCATTATCTGTTTTTACAGTATTCTTTTAGCAGTCGCCAGTTCTTCATCAACCAACACCACACCGGGCTTTTTACCTTTTTCAAAACTGCCGAAAACATGATCAACCTGTAAGGATCGTGCCCCGTTGAGCGTAGCCCATTGAAACAAGGTTTGCTTTTCAATGGTTGGAAAATGTTTCAGTAAGGTTTTCATTTCTTCCAGTATGCTTAACTGGTCGTTGGATGCAAGGCTGTCCGTTTCAAGTACGATCCTGTCTGCAAAGGAATTTATCAGGTCTATGCCTGGAAGTTTGTTGCTGATATACAGATTCGCATTCGGACATAAACAAAAATACACCTGCATACCTGTTTGCTTTTCATGCCTGGCGATGAATTCAAGATCTGCTGCGCTGGTAGCCACATTGTGCACCAATATCAGTTGTTGTGCCTTTGTGAGGTTGGGGAGGTAAGTCTGCAAGCTCGATTTACCCGACGCTTCAAAAAAAGAAATATCGATATTCATCTTTTCATACATCCTGGTAAAATCACCGTTTCTGTTTTCAAACAATTCATTCTCGTCGGGTATTTCCTGGTTATGGATAGACTGAATCTTGTTTCCGGGAAGATCATTCAGTAATACAAATAATTCCGGTGAAACAGAATAAGGCGCGTGTGGCACCAGGGAATTGGCCGGCAACGCAGATGCGTAAGCCCGGTAAAGATCGAGCGCCCGCTGAAACCTGGTTACAGCAACAGCAGGCGGAAACCCACTAACTTCAATAAAATTGTGATAATATAACCGGCCCCGTTTTTTTTCAGCAATGGTAAGTTCATTGTTACAGATATCGCCAACCGCAACGATCCCGTTCCGCAACATTTCATCTGCTCCCTTTTCTATTGCCAGCTGTATCTGGGCCGTATCAAAATTTCTTTCGGTAACAATTTTAAAAACAAAATCCACCAGTCCCGTATGTTTGGGTATCACACCCTTCATGTGCGAAAGTTCCAGGTGGCAATGGGCATTGATGAATCCAGGGGAAATAATCCCTTCCATGATCTCTACATCTTCCCCGGCATCTTCTGCCGGCACAATATCTTCTACCATACCGGATGGATCGGTAATAAGCACACTACCATCCACGGCAAAACTGCTGCCCGTAAATATTCTATCAGCTTTGAATTTTCTGTACAAAATGATTGATTGAGATGACTTAAATTTGCGCCCTCACAAGGCCTGCCTGCAGACCTTTGTAAAGCAAGAGATCAAACTGACCTCTTCGGTGTAAGTCCGGCAACCAAAACCGGCACCACCAAAAATAAATACATTATGCTGGATAAACTGGATGCGATAAAAGCAAAATTTGATGACCTGGGGGTTGCACTCACCAATCCTGAGATCGTAAGCGATAATAAACGCTACAGTGCCATGAGTAAAGAGTACCGTAGCCTGGAAAAGATCGTAAATGCACGCAATGAATACCTGAAACTGCTGGATGACATCGCATTCAATAAAGAAGTGCTGAATGAAAATGATGAAGAGATGAGGGAACTGGCAAAAGAAGCCCTGCCCGAACTGGAAGAAAAAAAAGAACAGAAGGAAAAGGAATTAAGGAACATGCTGATCCCCAAAGATCCGCAGGATGAAAAAAATGCCATCCTGGAGATCAGGGCGGGAACCGGTGGCGATGAGGCGAGTCTCTTTGCCGGCGACCTCTTACGCATGTACCTCAAGTATTGCGAACGAAGAGGATGGAAAACTGCGATCCTGAGTGAAAGTGAAGGAACAGTTGGTGGCTACAAGGAAGTACAGGTAGAAGTTGTGGGAGATGATGTTTACGGAACCCTCAAATTTGAAAGCGGTGTACATCGTGTTCAGCGGGTGCCGGATACGGAAGCCAGCGGCCGTGTTCATACAAGTGCTGCCACCGTGGCCGTAATGCCTGAAGCCGAAGAAGTGGATTTTGAGTTGAAAGAAAGCGATGTAAAAATGGAAACTGCCCGCAGTGGTGGCGCCGGTGGACAGAATGTAAACAAAGTAGAAACAAAAGTATTTCTTACACACATACCTACCGGCGTGGTAGTGGTTTGCCAAACAGAAAGAAGCCAGCTCGGCAACCGTGAAAAAGCCATGGCCATGCTTCGAACCAAATTATATGAAGAACAGGTTCGCAAACAGGAAGAAGAAATTGCACGCCAGCGTAAAAGTCTTGTAAGCACAGGCGACCGCAGTGCCAAGATCCGTACTTACAACTACCCGCAGGGAAGGGTTACGGATCACCGCATCGGGCTCACTGTTTACAACCTGGATACGATCATGAACGGTGACATTCAGGAATTTATTGACGCATTACAGTTCGCCGAAAATGCAGAGAAGCTTACGACCCAGGGTGCCTGAGCAATGTAAACCCTGAACCAGTATTGTTTCTGTTTTCAAATACTTAATTTATATTTATTCATGCAACGCCGGGTACTCGTTGCCAGTCATGCTTATGCAGCTTGAACCGGAATCCGGTCAATATACAATCATCAAAACCAAAACTAAATGCTTGAAGAACTATTCAACCTCGTAAAAGGTTCAGCTACAGACAGTGTAATCAACAATACTGATATCCCTAATGAAAACAATGATGCAGTAATGGCCGAGGCTACCAGCACCGTAGCCGGCGGTTTACAGAACATGCTTGCCGGAGGCGGACTGGAAAGCATTCTCTCCCTTTTCAAAAACCAGGGAAACAACACGCAACAGGGCGGACTGATGAATAACCCTATCGTTAGCATGATGATCGGGCACTTTATCAGTAAACTTACCGGCAAGTTTAATATGCAGCCTGCCCAGGCCAGCAGTGTTGCTAACAATCTTATTCCTGATGTGTTGAATAAACTGGTAAGTCAGACCAATGATCCCAATAACAGCAGTTTTGATATCAATGGTATCATCGGTTCACTCACCGGGAACAGGGGCCAGGATACGAGCAACGGTTTCAACTTCCAGAACCTGCTTGACAATTTCAGTTCCGGCAATGGAAGCAACGGACTATCTGACATAATCAGCCAGGTTACCAACAACGCACAGCAGCAAATTGGTCAGCAAAACAGCAATAGTGGCGGAAACCTCATGGATCTCATCCAGGGTTTCCTCAAATAAGAAGCACAATAATGAGTTACGGGTTGTAGGTATACCTTATGGATTATCACTACCTGCAATCCGTAACACATTTCTTACGGAATACTTAACTGGCAAGCCTTTCAGAACAGCCATCTTTTTGCTGCCGTTTTAATTTCTCTCCGGCATCCGCTTTCTCTTTCTAACGGATCTGTTAAAACATTTATAAATAGGCGCTTTTCTGTACCGTTCATTAAACGATCGGGCCCGATTATTGTCTTTATTATAGCAGCTCTTTTAAAGCACTAACAGTGCAAAAATCATTAGGAGTTTCTTAACAGGCAGTAAAAAGTTCTGGCACTCCATTTGAAATACTAAGAGCATAAGACAATAGCAAATAGTCAATTTTCTCATAAGCAGTTAGTTTTGGTAAACCGGCCCCCGTTTCTACGGGGGCTTTTCTTTTTTAGAACATTTCAAACCAGGATAGCGAAACAACCAGCTGGGGAATTTATTTACTGGTTGGGGAATTTAATACGCATTTTTTCTACAGTTAAACACTGGTTAACTAACACGGCTGTTGCAGTTCATAGGTAAACTTTGACACATATTTCATTCTATGGCAACTATGCAATCAGCCCAGGTCTTCCAGGCTAACAGTCCAACCCGGTGGAAAAGGATCAAATGGACAGGCCGGATATTTTTATTCATCAGCATCTTCCTGCTTGCCGTGGTAACACTGGCGATTGTTAACGGCAGCAAACCCAGTTTGCCGAACCTGAACGACAAAGCCCGGTACTACCAACGGAAAATGGATCCTTCCAATAAACTCACTTTGGCAACACCACTCAATAAAAAATTCAAAGGCTTTAAAGACTTTCTTGAAAAAAAACAGAAAGAAGATTCGATTGAACGATCCGGCAAAGACAAACTGAATGCTTCCATGATAAGAGCTGCTTTTTATACACCCTGGCAGCAATCTTCCCTGTACGACCTTGAGCAAAACGCTGATAAGCTCAACACGATCTATCCCGAATGGTTTTTCATCGATACCCTTACCTATACATTGCAGACAAGGATTGATAAAGCCGGCCTGGCCGTGATGAAGCAAAAGAAACTAAGCATCCAGCCCATCTTCAATAATTTCCACAGCAACAAGTTGAATCCCGAAGCAGGTGATTTCGATGGAAAACTTGCCCATGTCATCCTCACTGATCCTGTTAAAAGAAAATTCATCATTCAGCAACTCGCCGACACACTTCAGCACTACCAGTTACAGGGAGTTAATATTGATTTTGAAGAACTGAAGGAAAACAATAATGAAACACTAACGAAATTCCAGCAGGAACTTTATGAAACACTGCACAGCAGGGGCATGCTCATAACTATGGATGTGTCGCCAGATAATGAAGATTATGATTACAGGGCATTATCCCGATACAACGACTACCTCATACTGATGGCCTACGATCAGTTCAATGATGCAACTGCAGCCGGCCCCATCAGCGCCCAGAAATGGATTGAAGCAAAGCTTGATTGGATGGATGACAAAGTAGATGTATCAAAAATTATACTGGGAGTTGCCTGTTACGCCCGCGACTGGCAAACAATTGATGGAAAGAAAAAGGTAGAAGACAAAACCTATGCTGCTGCAATTGATGAAGCCAAACTAAGTAATGCAAAGATCATTTTCAACAATGATACTTATAACCTGAACTACAGTTATTACATACCCGAATCCGATTCAACCGAAGAAGAAACACATAATATATGGTTTACGGACGCGGCCACTACTTTCAATACGCTGCGTTTCAGCGATGACTATGCTACTGCCGGAACAGCCATCTGGCATCTTGGTGGTGAAGATCCACGGATATGGAAATTTTACAACAGGAGCCTGAGCACCGCATCGCTTGAGAAATATCCTTTTAATTTCAATTCACTTACATCGGTTGGATTCGATCCCAATAAAAAACCAACAGCCACCGGGGAGGGAGAATTGCTGAATATCATCTACACTCCTTCTGCCGGGAATATTAAACTTGAAATAGACAGTACAGAAAAACTAATTGCTGAACAGCAATACCTGCAACTTCCTTCCGGTTATGTATATGAAAAGTTTGCTGAAGACACTGTTGCCTTTGATAAAGGGCATAAGATCATATTAACTTTTGATGATGGACCCGACCCGGAATACACGCCCAAAATTCTCGACATACTCGAAAAGGAAAAAGTACCGGCCACATTTTTTGTTGTTGGGCTGAACGCAGAAAACAATATTCCTATTTTAAAGCGTATTTACAAAGATGGTTTTGAAATAGGTAATCACACTTTTACGCACAACAATATTGCTAAGATGAGTGCCGAACGCTCAGAACTGGAGTTAAAGGCCACGAGGCTGCTCATTGAATGCATTACCGGCCATTCAACCGTCCTGTTCAGGGCTCCTTATAATGCGGATAGTGAACCACAAACATTTGAGGAGATCGAACCACTTGCACGCAGCAAAAAAGATAATTACATAACCGTTGGTGAAAGCATAGACCCCAACGACTGGGATGAAAAGATGAATGCCGACAGCATTGTGAACCGAACGATCAGGTTTGCTGAAGCCAACAATGCCAGCATCATCCTGTTACACGATGCCGGCGGAAAAAGCCGCCAGGCCACTGTTGACGCCCTCCCACGAATCATTGATTATTTCAGAAAGCGGGGCTGCAGGTTCACAACTGTGGCCGACCTGATGGGCAAAACAAAAAACGATATAATGCCTCCCGTTAAAAGGAGCTTGCTTAACTCATTCAATTTCCTTTTTGCAGAAGCTACTTACTGGAGCGAACACATTCTATTTGCCTTGTTCATCACCGGCATATTTTTATCTGTTGGAAGAATGATCACCATGGCGATACTGGCATCTATACAAAAGAAAAAAGAGAAAACCTTTGTTCCGAATCCTGATCAGCCCGGTGTGAGTATCATTGTTCCTGCTTATAACGAAGAACTGAATGCAGTAAAAACAATCTACAGTTTATTGAAACAGGATTACCCGCTTCTTGAAATTGTTTTCGTTGATGATGGAAGTACAGACAATACTTTCAAAAAAGTATCAGAAGCTTTCAGCAACGATCCCCGTGTTTTGGTGCTCACCAAAACCAACGGAGGGAAAGCAACAGCGCTCAATCACGGTATTGCAAGAGCTTCCAATGATTTTGTGGTTTGTATTGATGCAGACACGCAATTAAAAGAAAATGCCGTGGCAGAGTTGATGAGAAAATTCAATAAAAAAGGAGAAGAGGTTACTGTTGGTGCGGTAGCAGGAAATGTAAAAGTGGGCAACGAAGTAAACATGATCACCCGCTGGCAAAGTATTGAATACATCACATCACAGAATTTCGACAGGCGGGCTTTTGACCTGCTCAACTGCATTACGGTTGTTCCCGGTGCTATTGGCGCTTTCAGAAAATCTGCCATCCTCAAAGCCGGAGGTTTTACTACTGATACGCTTGCCGAAGACTGTGATCTTACCATGCGGTTACACCGGAACGGCTACCAGGTTCGAAACTGCATTACTGCTATTTCATACACCGAGGCGCCGGAAACCATCAGGCAGTTCATGAAACAACGTTTCCGCTGGAGTTTCGGTGTAATGCAGAGCTTCTGGAAACACCGCGATGCCGTATTTAATCCCGGCTTTAAGAACTTCGGTATGGTGGCGCTTCCCAATATGCTCGTGTTCCAGATGATACTACCATTCCTGGCGCCGTTTGCAGATCTGATACTTGTATTGAGCCTGGTTTCTGCCGGCCTGGGCATCATACCGGCCAGCATCGGACATATCGTTCTGTATTATATCATTTTCACTTTTGTTGACGTTGCAGGCGCTGCCATCGCTTTCTCGTATGAAAAAGAAGACTACAAAAAGTTGTTCTGGCTGATACCCCAACGCTTTATTTACAGGCAGCTGATGTATTACATTTTCATCAAGTCTATCAGCAAGGCGCTGAAAGGAGAACTGCAGGGCTGGGGCGTTTTAAAAAGAACCGGTAATGTAAATACGGTTGCAACTGCTTAAAGTAAACTCCCTGCTTTACATTTGCAAAACAAACCGATAATTTGGCAAATAGTCAATCAGACAGGAAATCTTTCTTTTCCCGCATACGTTCAGGTCCAACAGCAGAAAATGCTGAGATGAGTTTCATGGACCACCTCGAGGCCCTGAGGTGGCACATCATCAGGGCTGCTATTGCCTGGCTGCTGGCTGCCATTTCTATTTTCGTATTCATAGACTGGATCTATGATAATATAATCCTTGCTCCCGCCAGTGAAAATTTCATCACCTACGGAAGTCTTTGCAGGTTTGGCAGGTGGTTGCATATCGGCGATAGTCTTTGTATGCCGCCCGTTAAGATCAAGTTTATCGTAACCGAGGTGAACGGAACCTTCTCCTCCGCCATCAATATTGCCATGATTGGCGGCATCATTGTGGCATTCCCTTACCTTTTCTGGGAGCTCTGGCGTTTTGTAAAACCCGCTTTGTCGCCTAAAGAAATGAAGTATGCCCGCGGCAGCCTGTTTTGGGTTTCTCTTTGTTTTTTTACCGGTGC
>JAFDXA010000165.1 GCA_018268185.1 Bacteroidota bacterium | reverse complement strand
CTAAATAACTTATCTATGAAGGTCTTTCTAATAAGTTTTCCGAGCCTTCTGGTTAGCTTCTGCTATTCGCAGGTGCAGACAAAGCCTATTAACCCAGCGCATATTATAAAAGTAAAAATCCCGGCCGACAGTACCCCAAAAGCATTGAGAATAAATATAGCTGCCCTTGCCATTATTGATGCAAGAGATGACACCAGCAATATCGGGTATGCCCCCAATGAAATTTTTGAGGCAAAAAATTACGTACTAAGCCCTTCTTTAAACGAACAGTTATCAACCTGGTTTACGAATTACCTGAGAATAGATCCGCGAAATAAGACTGGCACTACACTTTTAGTCAATATCAGGAAATTACGTTTATCCGACCAGGCCATGCCCAGAATAGGCATGAACGGCAGGATCACACAGGGCAATAATGGGTGGGAAAGTGGCATTATAACAAAAATCGAATATTACCTCATGAGGGATAGTTTATACACCCCGCTGTACCGGTACGACTCTATTATTCCGCTAAGAGACAAGCTTAAGAAACATTATGAAGATTTTATGCAGGCTGCGCTTGAATTTTCACTGGAAAAACTCTTTACCCTTAACCTGGACATAGAATTAACCAGGAAAAGGAAAATTTTACTTTCAGATATACTTAATGCCAATAAGAGTAATCTTGGTAAGCCTGTTTACAACAGTACTGTTTTCCCCAAAGGGCTTTATAGAAATTTTGAGGATTTTTTGAATTGCAAACCTTTTATTGAAGAATTTGAATTCAAAACCGGAGAATTGGGCGATATGGTTTATGTGAATGAGAACGGCGAGAAAAATGCCATACGTGATGTTTGGGGATATTCAGACGGAACTTCATTCTACATCAACTCGGGAGGAATTTATTCAAAGCTCATAAGAACGGGCAATACCTTCTATTTTGCGGGCGTAAAATCGATATCCCGTAAAGTATCACATTACATGCCGCAGACTTCACTATTTAATCTCGCAACTGGTACAGGAATCAAGGACACTGATTTCAGAAAAGAAATACGGTATTTCCAGTTAGACATGGAAACAGGGGATATATATTAACCCTTTACGATTTTATGGTAGCTGGTTGATATCCCTTTAATGAGGGATGAACTGAATCCCTGGTGTTCCATTTCATTTAACCCGGCAATGGTGCAACCTTTGGGTGTTGTAACCTTGTCAATTTCCTGCTCGGGATGAGAGTTTTTTTGCAACAACAATTCTGCTGCCCCTTTTACGGTTTGGGCTGCTATGAGACTGGCTGTAGCGGCATCAAATCCTATTTCGATACCACCCTGTATGTTTGCCCTTATATAGCGCATAGCATAGGCGGTTCCGCAGGCGCCGAGTACGGTGGCCGCATCCATCAGGTTTTCATTAATCACCGCCACTTTACCCAACGTGGAGAACAACCGGTTAACGAAATTCACCTGTGCAGATCCTGCATTGTTGAAACTGAGGCATGTCATGCTTTCCTGGATAGCAATGGCAGTATTGGGCATCGCACGGAATACGGGTATCTTTTTTTCTATGATAGATTCCAGGTCCCTGATCAGCACTCCCGTGATCACAGAAACAACCGTATGATTTCGGGAGAGTTTATCCTTGAAGCCATTCAATACTTCTGATACCTGGTAAGGCTTCACCGCCAATATGATGACCTCGGATTTTGATACGGCTTCAGCATTCAAGTCAGTAACCTTAACACCCCTCGCCTCCAGTGATTTTAAGGTGGCGGTATTTCGTTTGGTTACATAAATATCAGCAGGTTTACTGAATTTACTTTTCAGCAATCCCTCTGCAATAGCAGTTCCCAGGTTACCACCTCCGATTATTGCGATCTTCTTACTCATATGGATTTCAGTAATAGCTGTTTTGAGATAAATAATTCTTAACATAATCACCCACTCCTTCTTCAAGAGAATAAAATGATTCTGTATAACCTGCCAGGGCCAGCTTTTTCATATTGGCTTCAGTGAAATACTGGTATTTGTCGCGGATATCTTCAGGCATATCAATAAAACGTATATCAGGTTTCATCCCCAGCGCTGTATAGGTTGCATTTACCAGGTCGGTAAAAGACCTTGCCTTACCGGTACCCAGGTTATAGATCGCAGAGGGAATGCCTTGTGCAGTCATCAACCAGTAAAAAACCTTAAGCAGGTCTTTCACATAAATAAAATCACGAAGCTGTTCTCCATCCTTAAAGCCTTCCTTGTGCGATTTGAAGAGTTTTACAAAACCATCCTTTTGCACCTGGTTGTATGAATGAAATATGACGCTGGCCATGCGCTTTTTATGATATTCATTCGGGCCATATACGTTGAAAAATTTTAACCCGGCCCAGAAAGGCGGATGCACTTCCTGGTGAAGCACCCACTTATCGAATTCATTTTTTGAAATACCGTACGGATTCAATGGTTTCAACTGTTCGATGATACCATGATCATCATTGTACCCCAGTTGGCCATCACCGTAAGTTGCTGCTGAAGAAGCATAAACCAGTGGAATATTGTTGATGGTGCAATAGTTCCACATGCTTTGCGAATAATCAACATTGAGATGCTGATGAACAGCATAATCGAATTCAGTTGTATCTGTTCGGGCACCCAGGTGAAATACAAAATCAACATTTGGTTTTTCTTTGGAAACCCACTCAAAAAAATTCTCTCTTTCAACCCTTGCGAGGTAATTTTTGTGCAATAGGTTGAGCTCCTTTTCTTCATCATCAAATTCATCTACAAGGATCAGGTTCTTGTATCCTCTCTCATTCAGAAAACTTACCAGGCAGCTTCCGATAAAACCGGCGGCCCCGGTTATAATTATGTTGGCGTTTTTATTCATCATTTAATTTTTAATGCGGGCAGCATATAAGAGAGCTGCAAGCTGAAAGATTTGTACTTTATATTGTCGTAATCAACGATACTATTTAAAGACTGGCTATACCTGGCCCCAACAGTTATCTTTTTATTCACTTTATAATTAATCCCCATACCGAATCTCCATGCCATCCTTTCAACGTTCTTAGCAGTTTCTATTATTACAACTTCTGTAGGATCTACAGGGTAGGTAGTTTTCACATTTCCTTTTAGAAGTATTGATCCTGAAACTTCCCCATTCAATGAAAGCCGGGTATTGGGTATTTTAAATGAAATCCCCACCGGCAATTCTATTAAAATAAGTTTGATGGTTTCATTACCGGGAGTTTTATATGCTGACATATTTTGATAAGAAGTTGCAGTAACTGCTACAAATTGACCATATTCATTTACACCGAATAGGCGATATACAGAAAGTTGTGTTGCAGGATCGTACCAGCCATTCCCGGTTTTCTGGAGTGTAACCAGTACGGAATCCAATACTTCTTTTTCATTACTGATGGTTCTTTTAAGGTATCCTTGAGAAAAAATCAATCCGATTGTAACATCAAGACTTTTCAGAACAGCATATTCCATCCTTACGCCAATACCAGCCCCAAAACTTACATCATTTTTTATTTTACTCCGGTAGTCGTTGTTATACCTGTAAAAAAGTGACGACGCTGAATCAACCATTTGATAACCGGTCAACCGCTGTTGACTCAATCCATCCGGCGCCTTATTTATTTTACCTTCCAACACAGCATACCAACTCAATTTATTCTGTGCTTCAACTGCCGTACAGTATACCGACAACAATAATATCAGTAGTTTACTTTTCATATCACGGATTAAATTTAGAGATTCTTATATAGATGATAAAGCCGACTCCGCTTCATTGCCCTTCAACAGGTTTGCTATGGCATTGTCATATTTTTCCTTCCATTCTCCGATACGCCCCCAGTTCTCATTGTCAATGATGATATCATTTGCGGTAACCTTACCCAGTTCTGTACAAGCCACCGGCTGATCACGCATGAAATCCTCAAAAGCATGTATATGATCACGGCTCACTGAAACCAGTACCCGACTCTGCGACTCTCCAAACCAGTAAGCATCTTTCCTTACACCAATAGCTCTTTCAACAACTTCAAATCCCAGTTCCCGGTTGAAGCCGCTTTCCATCAACGCTATGAACAATCCTCCTTCGCTGATATCGTGTGCGGAAACAATCATTTTATTCCGGATCAACAGCATGATCGTTTGCTGACCCTTATATTCCTCTTCTATGTCAAAATACGGCGCCGGGGAAAATTCAACACCAACGATCTTATGCAGGTACTCCGAAGAATTGATATCGTTCCTGCTTTCCCCCAGCAGGTAGATCGTATCACCGGCATTTTTGAAATCCATTGTCATTTTATCATCAAGGTCGTTCAGCAAGCCTACCATGCCGATGGTGGGTGTAGGATATACAGGCCCATCCGGCGACTGGTTATAAAAACTCACGTTACCGCCTGTTACAGGTGTATCAAACCTCCGACAGGCATCTCCCATTCCTTTGATGGCACAAACAAATTGATAATAAACCTCAGGATCGTAGGGATTCCCAAAATTCAAACAGTTGGTTACACCCAAAGGCATTCCACCGCTGCATACAATATTGCGTGCCGCTTCTGCCACTGCAATCATGGCTCCCTTATATGGATCGGCAAAAACGTAGCGACTGTTACAATCTGTTGTTAAGGCAAGGCCTTTATTGGTTGGTTTTGCTATCACCACTGCTGCATCGCTGGGGCTATTGCTGTTTGTATTGCCGGCACCAACCATACTATCGTACTGTTCATATATCCATTTCTTACTTGCAATATTCGGAATGGTAATGACCTGTTCTGCTATTTCCCTGATATCCTCAGGAACAGCTATGCTATCGGCATTAAAAGCATTTATCTTCTGCAGGTAAGCCGGCTCTTTGTATTCACGTTCATATTGTGGTGCCCCGCCTCCCAGTACCAGTTCTGCTGCTGGCAAAACAGCTTCCAATGAGCTGCCCATATAGAAATTAAGCAAGCCATCGTTTGTTACTTCCCCGATCCGGCTGCAGGGAAGGTCCCATTTTTCAAACACACGCAACACTTCCGACTCCCTTCCTTTTTCAACCACCAGAAGCATACGTTCCTGGCTTTCACTCAGCAGCAGTTCCCAAGCTTTCATATCCTTCTGCCTTGTTGGTACTTTTGAAAGATCAATATTCATCCCGGCATTGCCCTTTGCACTCATTTCTGCTGTTGAACAGATGATACCCGCTGCACCCATATCCTGCATGCCAACCACCGCACCCGTCTGTATTACTTCCAGGCACGCTTCCAGTAATTTTTTTTCCTGGAATGGGTCGCCTACCTGTACTGCGGGCAGATCTTCTGCACTGTCTTCCGTAATTTCTGCACTGGCAAAAGAGGCTCCGCCGATACCATCCTTACCGGTGGCACTACCCACAAAGAAAACCGGGTTGCCTGCTCCTTCTGCGGTTGCTGAAACGGTTTCTCCATTCTTAACAATACCAACACTCATCGCATTCACTAACGGGTTGGTGTGATAGCAAGATTCAAAATATATTTCACCGCCAACCGTAGGAACACCAAAGCAGTTTCCGTAATGCCCGATACCATGCACAACACCTGCCAGCAGATGCTGCGTTTTGGCATCTTCGAGGTTACCGAAACGCAATGAGTTAAGCGATGCTATCGGGCGTGCGCCCATTGTGAATATATCCCTGTTAATTCCTCCCACCCCTGTTGCAGCTCCCTGGAAAGGTTCAATGGCTGAAGGATGGTTGTGCGATTCAATTTTAAATACAACACCATAACCATCGCCGATATCCATCAAGCCTGCATTTTCTTCACCGGCTTTCACCAGCATTTTCCTGCCTTCTCTTGGAAGTGTTTTTAACCATTTGATCGAATTCTTGTAACTGCAATGCTCGCTCCACATTCCGCTGAATGCACATAACTCTGTAAAATTCGGTGTGCGGCCCAGCTTTTGTTTGATGAGTTCAAATTCTTCTGCGGTGATCCTTAATTGTGCGGCTGTTTGAGCTGTAATTTCCATGATATGATTGAAGGGGGTATTGAGAGTGCAAAGTTATGACCTGCCATTTGTTATACAGGTTCCCTCATGCAAATATTTTAACTAACTTCCCACATCGAAATCATCTGAACTTTGTTCTACCTCCTGTTTACATTCTACCTGCTTTGCGCCTGTTACCTTGTAACAAGAGCAGGTTTTGTTAAGAAAACAGGTTTATCCAATGTTACCATCCTGTTTCTTTTTATACTGAAAATTGCTGCCGCTGTTTTACTGGGCTGGATGTCTCAGCGTTATTACCCGCAGGGCAACGACTATTGGGGCTTGAACCAAAACGGCTGGAATGAATACCTGGTGATGACCAGCGATCCGAAGCGTTTTCTTACTGATATATTTCAATCCAACTACGGCGATGATTATGGCGGCTTTTTCAGAGCCTTTGGTTCATTCTGGAACGACCTGAAAAATACACTTATAGGCAAGCTCCTGGCTGTATGCAATATCTTCAGCCGCGGAAATTATTATATCAACAGCCTGTTCTTTAACCTCATGGGATTTTTTGGGCACGTAGCTTTGTTCCGGGTTTTCTCACACATTTATAGTAACAAAGGAAAATGGGCATTGATAACCGGCTGCTTCCTTCTGCCTTCCACGCTTTATTTTTCTTCCGGGATACACAAAGACCTCATCGTTTTCTGCATGCTTGGGTTATACAGTTATGCACTTTACTTTTCGATGGTGGATCGCATGACTATGAGCAGACTGGCACTGCTATTTACCAGTTTCACAGCGCTGCTGTTTATCAGGAATTTCCTGGCCATCGCTATTATTCCTGCCAGTATAGCTTTTGTGATCAGCATCAAAAGAAAGTGGAAGCCAGCACGTGTGTTTGCAGCTATTTACCTGTCGGGCTTTTTACTGTTGGCAATTCTGGAGGTAGCAATGCCGTCTTTTCAGCCGTTGTCTGTAGTAAGCCTGCGCCAAAAGGAATTCCTTGAGTTACCATACGCCTCTTCGCAACTGGATAAGCATATCCTTGAACCCAATATTAAAAGCCTGGTGAGAAATACACCGGAAGCGATTAACCATAGCGTACTTCAGCCTTATGCATGGAATGCCCCTACCAGGTTCCTGGTTCCCCTGGCGATTGAACTACTGATTTACCAGTTGCTGTTTATCGGGATGCTGATATTCAATCGACCTCACCAGCGCTTTAATGCATTCATCTTGTATGGGATATGCCTGTCTGCCACCATGCTGCTTTTTACCGGTTATGTTGTTCCCAATATCGGCGCCATTGTACGCTACCGGAGCCTCTACCTTCCCTTCCTTATCACCCCTGTTCTTTACCAGCTTTTTGCACGATTCTTACCCAATCGGGGGACAAATTAATTTTAAAAATATGTAT
>JAFDXA010000164.1 GCA_018268185.1 Bacteroidota bacterium | reverse complement strand
ATAAAAATGATCACAGAAATTTTTCAGTAAAGAAAAAACAGGATTATAGTTCCAGCAATGTTGTAACCGGGTCTTTTCCGAATAACAACAGGGAAGGATTTTCGAGCAGTTCTTTTACAGTAACAAGAAAGCCTACAGATTCTCTACCGTCGATAATGCGATGATCATAACTTAATGCAACATACATCATCGGCTTGATCACTACCTGTCCGTTAACAGCCATCGGTCTTTCTACAATATTGTGCATGCCCAGGATGGCGCTTTGCGGAATATTGATGATTGGTGTACTCATCATGGAACCGAATATGCCGCCATTGGTGATCGTAAACGTTCCTCCTGTCATTTCTTCAATGGTGAGTTTGTTGTTTTTTGCCTTGGTGGCAAGATCAACAACGGCTGCTTCGATCTGGGCCATGCTCATACTTTCAGCATTTCTTATTACGGGAACCACCAACCCTTTAGGTGCACTTACTGCAATAGAGATGTCGCAATAATCATGATAGATGATCTGCTCTCCGTCGATGTATGCATTTACACTCGGAAACTTTTGCAAGGCATAACAGCATGCTTTGGTGAAAAAACTCATGAACCCAAGGTTAACAGCATGCTGTTCTTTGAATTTATCCTTGAACTTCTTACGGATATCCATAATGGCACTCATATCCACTTCATTAAAAGTGGTGAGCATGGCCGTGGTGTTCTTTGCTTCTACAAGCCTCCTGCTGATCGTTTTGCGGAGATTGCTCATTTTTTCGGGGCGTTCGTTGCGACTGAACAGTTCGGTTCCGGGTAGTCTTCCCGGGTTATTCAATGCTTCCAGTACATCCTGCTTTAATATTTTTCCATTGCTTCCTGAAGCTGTTATTTTGGTACTGTCAACTTTTTTATCTGCAATGATGGCTGCAGCAACCGGCGTAGCTTTAGGTTCGGCTGCTTCCTGGGTAACTGGCCTGGGGGTTTCTTTTACAGGTTCGGGCTTGGCTGTGGGGATAATAGTTTCTGTTGTACCGGCAGCTTTTTGTACCGGAGCTGTTGCATCGGTGTCGATAGAACCAACAACATCGCCTATTGCCAGCGTATCTCCTTCTTTAGCAACCTGTTTTACAATACCTGCCTTTTCTGCATTGATCTCAAATGTGGCCTTTTCACTCTCCAGTTCGGCTATTACTTCATCTCTTTCGGTCCAGTCCCCATCCTTTTTCACCCATTTAACAAGGGTAACTTCATTGATGCTTTCACCTACTGTTGGAACTTTGATCTCTATCGGCATGTATGGAGGTTTATGTAGAGAGCAAATTTCGGGGAAAAACAGGATTTTTTAAAATATTGATTTATACGTTTACATACATAGTGAATGCAACTACCATGTTTGATTTTCCAAAAAATCACCCAGTTAGGTGATTGAATTTCAGAAGGTTTACACTATCTTTAGCCCGGAAGACAATTGTGGTTGATTCCTCTGAATTAATTTTGGGGGCAAGTCTGCCTTTTTAATTATACCAGGCAGCTTGTTTTCTGCATTGTTTTTTAATACTTTTATTATACTTAACAGTTCACTCATACATTAAAAATCGCCGTATGACGAAGAAAATGCTACACTCAATTGTTGTTGCGGGATCACTATTTTTTGCGATGCCGGCATCTGCACAATTGTACATCAACAGTGGCGCACAACTCACAATAGAGTCTGGTGCCAGTGTTACTGTACAAGGCGACATCACCTCCAATGCTGATGTTTTAGGCGCCGGTAAGGTAATATTAAAGGGCAGCAGCAACCAGAATGTGAATATGAACAATTTCACCATTCCCAATCTGGAAATCGACAACGTTTCTAACGCTACCCTCACCGGTAACATGAAAATAGGTACCAACCTTACTTTCACCAACGGAAGTATTCTTCTGGGAACAAATAACCTTACGATGGCAGCTGCTGCTACTTTCAGCAACGCATCCAACAGCAGGTTTATTGTTACCAACGGTACTGGTAAACTCGTAAAAACTTCTCTGGGCGCTGCAGCATACGCCTACCCGGTAGGCAACAGTGTACTTACCTACAACCCGGTTACTATCAGCAATGCCGGTACGGCAGATGATATAGCGGTAAGAGCATTAGCAAATGTTTACAATGGCGGGCTTACCGGATCTGCTTATACCAAAGAAGTGGTTGATGCCAGTTGGGATATCAGTGAAGCTGTAGCAGGCGGAAGCAATCTTTCTGTAACTGCAACCTGGTATGCAACTGATGAGTTGCCTGGTTTCAATAGAAATAAATCGGGCATTTCGTATTATATAACAAGCCCTGCTCCGAGCGTGGGATGGGATATGCTCAACTCACAAACAGGTGTAGCTTCAGGAAGCGGACCTTACACATACACCCGTTCAAATATTTCAGTACTGGGAGCTTTTGCCATTGGCAACAGGCCGGTACTTTCTCCGCTGCTGGTATCACCAAAAGTTTACCTGCAGGGTGCTTTTTCAGGAACCAATATGACGGATAATCTCAGAACCCTGAACTATATTCCAACTACCGAACCATACACAGGAATGTCTGGATTTACCCATTCCGGCAGTGGTGGTGCTGAAACCAGCGTATCTAGTATTGTTGGTTCAACAGCGGCCGCAGGAAATGATGCCATTGTTGACTGGGTATTTGTTCAGCTTCACGATGGAACAACCGGCACCGTATTAAGCTCAAGGGCGGGATTGCTGCAAAGGGATGGTGATGTGGTTGATACCGATGGTACTTCTCCTTTGAACATGGCAGGAAATATTTCAGGCAGCTATTACATTTCTGTTCGCCACAGGAATCACCTCGGCGTTCGATCAACGAATAATATGGCGTTGTCTAAAACAACAACTACTGTTTATGATTTCACAACAGCATTGAACAAAGCGTATGCTGCAGGTATCACCAACAATGCAATGGCATCATTGGCAGGCGGTGTGTTCGGTATGTGGGGTGGAAACGCCAACTCAAACGGAACAGTAAGGTATTCCGGGCCAAGCAACGATGAAAGTACTTTGCTGAATACCTGCCTGGGTGGTAACAAAGGAACTGTTCTGAACGGTTATTATAACTGTGATCTTAACCTGAATGGTGTATTGCGTTATTCAGGTCCAAATAATGACGAAAATTACCTGCTCAATACGATCCTGTTGGGTGTAAAAGGAACAGTAATCACTCAACCTACATTCTAAAAATAATTTTTATAAATACCTGTTTATGAAAAAAATATTTATTCTGCCGCTTTTAACGCTCTGCCTGCTGTCTACAGCTGTGCTGGCGCAGACAGTAAAAGGAACAGTGGCTGATGAAGGCAGCAATACGATCGGTATCTATGGTTCGCCAAGTGCCAGCCTTACAAACGTATTGTTCAGAAATATCAACGTTACCTTCAGCATCGCTGACCAGGGGGCCGGCAACCCAACCAATGCACAGGTGGTAGCCGCTTCAGACATTCCGAACCTGGATATTCAGCCAGTAACAACTTTTGGCGGTAATCCATACGTGCCAGGTGACGGACGTGCTTATTATTCTTACATCATGTCTGATAACGGTGGAACCACTACCTCTACCTGGCCTGCCGGTACAAAAAATAATAAGATCGCTCATTTTACATTCCCATCAAATACTTACTTCCCTACTTTAAGAATGGATGACCTGTCTCCATCCGGTGGCCCAAATCTCCAGATGTACTGGTACGTGGAAGTGGTCGGACCGGGTGATGTTACTGATTACAGCAGCATGTTTTATGGAACGGCCCTGATACCACCAACCAATAATGGTGGATCATCGCCTTCCTTTGTGCCTCTGCAGCCGATCAGTGTTATCCCTGTTAAATTCCTAAGCTTTACAGCCATAAGGAATGATAATGATGCTATCCTCAAATGGGAGGTAACCAATGAAGATGCCAATGTTGACAGGTATGAACTCGAAAGGAGT
Organism: Bacteroidota bacterium; assembly: GCA_018268185.1. Taxonomy (GTDB): domain Bacteria; phylum Bacteroidota; class Bacteroidia; order Chitinophagales; family Chitinophagaceae; genus Ferruginibacter. Next base: position 2,517 of record JAFDXA010000164.1, on the reverse strand, counting down.
TTTAACGGAACAGACTTCAGCAGTTTTGCAACTGTTCTGAAAAGTACCAGCACAAGCACTAATAAAACATACAACTCTACTGATGCCAATATTGCAGGCAGGGTATCACAGGGTGCAATTGTTTATTATCGCGTAAAACAAATCGACCGTGATGGCAGATTCACTTACAGTGAAATCAGGAATATCAAGTTCACAAATACCAAAGGTTTTGGCGTAACTGTATTCCCTAATCCTGTGAAGGATGTTGCAACCGTTAATATAGACCTGGATGCCGCATCAACAATCAGTATCCTGGTTACAGACGCTGCCGGAAAAGAATTGAAGAGAGTGGATCTTGATGGTGCTGCCGGTGGTAATACCAAGCAGATTAATATGAGCAACTACGCTGCCGGAACTTATGTACTCCGTATCAAAGCAGGCGAAGAAACCAAACTGGTGAAAGTTGTGAAGAAATAAAACTGTTTGTATAATTTTACTTTAAAGGGCTTGAGTTTATTCAGGCCCTTTTTATTTTGATGATGTAAAGGACTTGGGAATTTGCTATGACGGAATACTTTCAGCCTGTTTATTTTCTTGCTCAACTATTGCTTACGGATAACTCGAGTTTCTGTATGAATTCCTCATATATTAAACTAACTTTCACAAAAACTGAGCCTCAGGAAAAAACGCCGGGAATTAATATTGTTTAACCGGCTCTTCTTCCTTTGATTACTTTAATCTTACTCCAGGTTGATATGTAACTTTTTCAGAGTTTTATTTTCAGTAACAATCCGGCTATTAGAATATTTGTAACGTTACAACAGTTAAGCCTGAACGACCGCTGCTGCGTAGAAGTGCTTTTTTACTGCTTCAACAAAAGGTAACATCCTCCCTCACAAAATAACATTCATCCAACAAAAAAAGGGGCGAATCATCACCCCTTCATTTTATTATTGTTTAAAATTTTACGTTCCCAGGAAATCCCTCAATAACATACAGCGTGATGTTGTTCTCAGCTTGGTAATGGCTTTGTCTTTGATCTGGCGAACACGTTCACGGGTAAGGTTGAAACGTTCGCCAATGTCTTCCAGGCTAAGTGGATGATCAATACCGATCCCAAAGAAATAACGAATCACTTCTTTCTGCCTTTCGGTAAGTGTGTTTAAAGATCTTTCAATTTCGATCTGCAGGGAAGCCTTTACAGCCAGGTTATTATCGGTGCTTACTGCGTTTTGGTTTTCGAGTACATCTATCAGAGTTCCTTCTTCACCATCAAACAAGGGTTGGTCCATACTAACATGCCTTGCTGCCACACCCAGGGTTGCTGCAACCTCGTCGGCATCAATATCAAGCAATGTGGCAAGTTCCTCAGGGGTTGGTTCACGCTCAAATTCCTGCTCGAGCTGGGAATATGCTTTGCTGATCCTGTTCGTGAGCCCTACTTTATTCAGTGGCAACCGCACAATCCTGGATTGTTCGGCCAGGGCCTGTAAAATGCTCTGGCGTATCCACCAAACAGCATAAGAAATGAATTTGAAGCCACGTGTTTCATCAAAACGCTGGGCGGCTTTGATCAGCCCCAGGTTCCCTTCATTGATAAGGTCAGGCAGGGTTAAGCCCTGGTTCTGGTACTGCTTGGCTACGGAAACCACGAACCTGAGATTGGCCTTGGTAAGCTTTTCAAGGGCTTTCTGGTCGCCTTTTTTGATCAATACTGCTAATTTAACTTCCTCTTCTGGTGAGAGCAGCTCAACTTTTCCAATTTCCTGCAGGTACTTCTCCAGGCTCTGGCTTTCCCTGTTGGTAATGGATTTAGTTATTTTCAGCTGGCGCATACTCATAATCGGTTCTTTTTTGCTTTAGTAATCAGCTTTTAAGGCCGGTTTCATGTGTTGAAGAAATGTTAAATAGTATAACGTAATTTAACCCATTTTAATATGTACCCAAAAAAATAATTACCGGCATCCTGATAAGCCCTTTACTGATGTGGGTTTGGCAGTTTAACCCCTAAATCACAGCACATTCAAAATAGTAGAGCAAAAATTTTGTCAGGTTAATTATTTTTCTATTATTGCATTCAGACGAGAATATTTTAAAAGCTAAGAATGAGTAAGAAAGTAATGTATTCCTTAGAATACCCGGTCAGGTGCTCCCCCACTATATTGTATGAGTTTTTGAGTACTCCTGCCGGCCTCCAGGAGTGGTTTGCAGATAATGTTGATGAGCGTGACGGAGTTTTCAGCTTTTCCTGGAATGGTGCTGCCGAATATGCCGATGTACTGGACAGAGAACTGGATAAATTCATACGTTTTCACTGGACACACTCCGCCAAAGGCGAATTCTTTGAGTTCAGGATCGATAAATCGGAAGTAACCAATCAAACCATATTGGTTGTTACTGATTTTGCAGATAAGAAAGACATCAAAGACCAGAGCCAGTTATGGGAATACCAGGTAAAAGAATTGTTTCACCGTTTGGGCAGCTAAGCAAGCAAAGCTGCCATCTTCCTGTACCCGTTCCGCAACAGCACTTCCATTT
>JAFDXA010000163.1 GCA_018268185.1 Bacteroidota bacterium | reverse complement strand
TACCAGATCAATTTATCCTACTACAAAATTATACAAAATTTGTTGACGATTGTATCGGTGATTGGCCAGAGAATGATAACGATGTCGTTATGCATTATTCTACTCCTTTAATGAAAATACATTGTATAGTTCTTAAGAATAATAGCTCAGAAACAATCACGATTAATAGTTTAAAATTAATTCAAACTCATTCTGACAGTTTGAGATCTAAGAATGAAGATGCAGCTTTTTCAACTAAATCCAAAGCAATAACAACTCAAATAAAAATAGCGCCTAATAGTGATATTGTAATTCCTGCATCGATATCATTTACTCCCTTAAATAAAATTAAGCCCCCTAATACCGATATTTCCTTTAAGTCGGACGCAGAAAGCTACTATTACGGGGAAGTATCTTATCTTGACAGTTTGACAATTAATGGATTTACTTTTCCCTTCAAGCAATTTTCTGACAGAATTGTATTAATGGGTTTTAGAGATGGAAAAACCTTCTCTACTGACGGAAGTTGTCCATACTTATACTCATATGTTCCAAGCAACAAACATTACGCTTTAGAAAAGCAAATCCTTTATAAATTGAATTCTAAAGAAAAAGAAAAGTACGATACGATTTTACTAAAGAACCCTAATAGAAAAATGTTAATTAAGGAGATTGATCCAGAGGATAGTTTTATTGACGAAATATTTATATTGTGCGTAGACAAAAACAAAAAAGAAATACGGTATTTTTCAAACAATGATCTACTGAAAAAGAAGGATGGAAAATATTTACAATTATCTACAAATGATCAAGTCTTTTTAGAGTTTGAGAATTTTATCTCTGTAAACGATAATAATAAATACTATTTAGTTTCAAATGGCTACTATTTACCCCATAAAGGGAAATCCAATTATGTGAAGCCTGCTCCTACTATTATTCATTAGTAAAAATAATGAGATTTTAAACAACTAAAATAGTAGGATTTAAACATCTCACAAGATAACTACAGGTAACAAAAAGTTTTGTGCAAGTGTGGCTGGACAAACATCGCTGGACTTTATTGCTTATCTTCAACAAAGCAACAATTTCAGCAGCGGCTGTGGGCGGACACAATCCTAAGTCCACACCTGCACAAAGCTTCGGCTCGTTAGTGGCAACCGCTTGACGAAACACTAAACGATAAAACAGAAATAGTATGAGTAAAAAAACTCTGATTTCACTTGAGTATCCAACAGCTGACGAATGGAAAAAACTCGTTCAACAATTCACTCCTGACGCCATTGCTCACAAACTATTACTATCAACTGTACCATTCGTATTTAAAGACGAGCCATTAAAGTTTGCTTTGTTCAAACGAACAATTGCAGACGCCTTTGGAGTTGCACCAACTGATGTCTTCATTGTAGGAAGTGCTATGTCAGGGAGAAGTCTAAAAGGCAAAGACATCGACAAAGCATATTCATCAGACAGCGATATTGATACATTAATTATTTCTGAACATTTGTTTGCAAAATATGTGATGAAATCATTTGAATGGGTAAACGATATTACAGCGCCGACTTATGAAGCAGAAAAAAGACAGGTAGCAAAGCTAGACGATGAAGAGATAATAGGCATATCTCAACTTTCAAAAAATGCATGCAAAGGCATTTGGAGGCCTGACAGTCTACCACATGGAGCAGCAGCACGAGACGAATTCTTTACTAAGTTTAATGATGTTTCACTGAAGGTATTAGGACTACAATTATCTGAGGATACAGTCTCTAATGTCAATGGACGAATTGCACGTTCATTTAATGATGCAGTTTCTGACTTGTCAGAAAGTATCTACAGACTTAAAAGAGAATTTGAAGTCATCGAAGAAAAGGTTACACAGGCATCATCAAATGGGCAAAATAAAGTCGAGAAACCAAAAGCTGAAAGTAAAAACTGAATTACAACAGGCTAATGCAGCAGCAGCTAACAACAACTTTGCCGCTAGTCTCTCACCCCTCAAAACAACGCCCCCTGTACACCCCCAAGATCTTCGCTGCCCAGGGGAGGCAGTTTTCCATAATCGAATTTTTCAAATTTCTCTTTACCATCAGGACGTTGCGTAGTGGTTCTGAGGAGAAATACGGGAACGGCTTCCAGTTCTTCTGATGGTATTTCATATTCAACAAATTGCCGGATGGCTTCATCGCTCATATCTTCTTCAAGCCATTGCAATGCCTGCTTTGGTTGCATGAACAGGGGCATGGGGTGCTTGTTCACTGTACTGCCCGGGCTCACCTAATGCAACACAACCCACTCTGAGCATTTAATCTTAACTTCATCATGGCAATAAAAAGCGGCGATTATTCCGGGCTGTTATCGCTTAGTGCTGCACCCGATGATGAGTGCCGGGCTTCGGAAGCCGTTACATCTCATAACCCATTCAAAAAAAAGAAGTAATGAAATTTAACATTTTTATTTACCTGCTTTTTACCAGCCTGCTGGTTTCATGCGCCGACACTAAAAACAACAAACTCATCATCGGCAATTGGGAGGGAAGCGAATGGATCGTTAATGGAAGCCCCTCAAATCAAAACCCAAAGGAAACCCATTTCACATTCGATGATCAGGGAAATTATACATTCACCTATGCTGATTTTGTTGAAAAGGGAACTTACAATGTGGAGAATGAAATGCTCTTCACAAAACCAACAGACCAGCAGGAAATTATGGTTCGGATTGCCAAACTCTCGAAAGACAGCCTGATCTTTGATATGAACCGCGGCGGCCAGCCGGAAACGCTGATCTTAATCAGAAAATAAGTCTTATCCTGTTCTGCTATTGAAATTTTCAGCGAGAGCAATTGGATCCCAAAAAAATCTTCTATTCTTTTTTATGATAACTTTTGATTCTTAAAATAAGGATGCGGAAAAAGTGGGCACTGCTTTTTTACTTCCCTGGTTCGTGAGACACGAACCAAGGCCGATGGATCTTTGATATGAACCGCGGCGGCCAACCGGAAACGCTGATCTTAATCAGAAAATAAGTCTTATCCTGTTCTGCTATTGAAATTTTCAGCGGGAGCAATTGGATCCCAAAAAAATCTTCTATTCTTTTTTATAATAACTTTTGATTCTTAAAATAAGGATGCGGAAAAAGTGGGTACTGCTTTTTTACTTCCTTGATTCGTGAGACACGAACCAATGGAGGGGAAACAAGAACCAAGGCCGGGGGCGTTGGCGATTTTCAAAACTTCCGTTCTTCCAATCAGCATTACAAATCCAGCGGCACGCTGTAAATTCCCATATTTACGCCAATGCTTTAGGGTTAACTGAAACAAATGAGCATAACGATAAGAAATGAGAAAAAAACATTGGATAAATGAGGGAAACCTCGCCGATTCTTTTAAAAAGCTTATGTACTTTTAACTTGCTGTGCAATTAAGGTTTTGGTTGTTTTACTTTACGATTTTGTTTATGCTGGTTAAAATTACAGATCAGGGAACTGAATTTGAGTTTACAGTAGTACAAAAGCTTAATCAGGGAACCATCCGGAAAAAGCGGCGTATCCTTTTTCAGGGCTCTTTTTTTGATATTTTTTTGGAGAAGCAAAAAAGTATCGTAAAAGAGCAGAAGTCATCAATCAATGACTCTTACTGACAATTTCAATAGCACAATGCGTTACTTTTAATTCATTAAATCATTATTAGCAGAAATGCCCGCACAGCGTATTACCTGTAAATAAGGATAACATTTTAAACTTTACTTTATGAAAATTATCAAATTTTTGCTTGCTTCTTTTTTCCTGCTGGCTTGTAATCACCTACCTGCCAAAGCGCAGGATCAAATTAAAACTGCCATAGGTAAGTTAGAAAACGGCGCTCCTGTTCTTACCGTTGATAAGCCTAAAATGCTGGCGGCTTATAACGAAAACCTGCTTAAATTATCTGCAATCGATGGCAGGTTTACTGATGTTGCTATTAAGGCTGCATCAGATAAAAATTATTTCCTGGTTTTTAAAGGAAGTACTTACACATCTTCCTTCAGGGTAATGGAAGACCATTTAACCCTATTTGTGGTTCCAACTACTTCATGTACAACTTCCGATTGCTCATCCGAGGAGTTCGGTTGTACACCAACGGTAAGCGGCGGTGCATGCAGGGCTTGCAGTAATAAGGGAAAATGTACCAAAACAGTAACCGATCGATCTATGCTCGAATAAAAAGGAATTTAGTCTCAAGGACCTGTAGTTAAAAAATGAAAATTAAATAGCTACAGGTCTTTTTATTTTTACAACTATTGCTGACCGGGGAAATCTCCTTTCTCGCAATCCAGTGCAAGTATGCAGCATAGCAACTAAGCGTTGCGTACTTGAGCGGCAAAAGAAAGTGGTTGCATTTACATATCGAATACCTTTTAGGTTAAGTTCAAGTACCCCAACTCACAAGCAGGGGCTGCATACTTGAGCGTAATACAAGAACCAATGCATGGAGAAGCAAATGCCACGGAGGCGCTAAGGCACGGACATTATCAAATTGGCTTATTGGCTCATTTTCAAATTATCACACTTTCACATCCTCACATCTTAACCAATATCGAACAAGGAACAAGGAATTTTGAATGAAGAAGTAGTTGTCACCGAGGCGCAAAGGCACGAACATTCTCAAATTGCCTCATTGGCACATTTTCAAATTATCACATTTTCACATCCTCACATCTTAACCAATATCGAACATAACCACTCCCCGGCTATCCACCCATTACGCCATTTGCTCATTATGTGCTGTAAGGCGAAAATTTGGCCTATGAATCAAGCCCTGAATGTTGTGTATTTGGGTATTCTTTTAAAAAAGCTTACCCGAAGCAACAAGAGAAAGTCAATAAAATTTTTAATTCAAAATTATGTTTATGAAACAGAAATTAATGATCACAGGGATTTTGTTCCTGCTGGGTATAACTTCCTGCAAAAAAAATGCACCGGAAGAAACTGCTGCACCACAGGAATTAACAGGCAAAGAAAGCACAACAGAAAGAGCAAGTACGTGCAGACTGGTATCAGCCGTAAGAGATGATGTGTACGGTGAATTCCTGCAATACAACAGCCGCGGGCTGGTGAGTGAGTGGAAGGAAGATTATTTTGATGGGTTTCCTTACATCGTTACCTACACTTACGACCAGTTTGGGCGCCTTAAAACGGGGCATTCTGTAAATACTTATTATGGCACTGCTTTCGATGTAAAATACCAGTACCAGGGAAACAGGCTGATAAAGCATACCGTATACGAAGCCGGAACAAATAATGTGGTCAACGAAATAGTTAACACATACAATTATCTCGGCCAGATCGTAAAGAGGGCAAGTACCTACTTCCCCATATATTGTACCTTTAACTACAACTGGCAAGGCAATAATACACTGGTGAATTATTATGTAGACAATGCCCTCTACCTGAAAGAAGAATTCACCTACCGCCAGTTTAACAGGAATCCTTTCCTGGCCGCACATGGTATTCCTTACGTTACTTACACTTACGATTTCCTGTTCTCTAAATGCTGGCAAACAAGCGAGAAATATACTTTGTATGATAATGGCACGGCAACTGTTACAGGGGACCTCACTCCTGAAACAGCAGTTCTCACACTCGGCCCTCAGCAATACCTTACATCCATAACCAATTTCGATAGGGTTGAACAGGCAAATACTTCAGCCTACTTTACTTATGATAATTGCAATTGCGCTCCCGCTAAAATTAGCAGCGGTAAAAAAGCACAGCCCAATTCTACCGCCGCCAAACTCATAGCATTAAACAGGCTCAAACAGTTATTTGAAGCGGGAGATATACAAAAGATCAAATCACAAATGGCCAGGATGACGGCTAAATAAAGTTGCCTCGTTTCACACATCATTTTTCAAGGGCTTCTATAAACAGAAGCCCTTTTTAGTACCCAATGGCTTTCAGAAACTCTTCTTTTTTTCTTCGTGATACATCTACATAAACGCCGGTCTGCAACTCTATCTGTCCCCCATCCCCTTTTATATACCTTTTGATATACCCGAGGTTGATGATGTGTGAATGATGCGCCCTGAAAAAAACATCAACGGGAAGCAATTCTTCAAATTCTTTTAATGTTTTGGAAGCAGTGATCTTTGATTTGTCTATGAAAAATATATTGGTATAATTCCTGTTCGCTTCGAGCTGTACAATGTCATTGATACTATAAAACATGATGCCATCCATGGTTGGTATGGCCAGCTTGTTTAAATGCTTCATGGGGTGCAGCATCTTTTCCTGAAGCAAAGACGCCTGCATGTCTATAACGGCTGTATTGATAGCGCTCAACTTCGCCACGGCTGCCTTAAGCTCTTCCACATCAACGGGCTTGAGCATATAGTCGAACGCTGCATACCTGATGGCCTTGATGGCATACTGGTCATAGGCGGTTGTGAATATCACATTGAATTTCTTTTCCGGTATGGCATTCAGCATCTCAAACCCATTGAGATTGGGCATTTCAATATCAAGAAAAACAAGCTGGGGTGCATGCTCTTCGATCATGGCCTTGCCTTCAATGCCGTCTTCTGCTTCTGCAACAATTTCAACCGTTGGACAGAATTCCCTGAGCTTCGCCGCCAGCGAGGCCCTGCTTTTGGGCTCATCTTCTATGATAACAGTGCTGATCATTTTACTTTCAATTTAACCGTTACTGTGGTGCCGAGGGCAATGCCATTCTCTGAAATATCTTCGATCTTCACCGACGGAGTTTCTTCGCCATTGAACAACCGGATGCGGTCCATGCTGATCTCAACACCGAAAGACCTGTGAGAAGCACCCTTCGCTTTTACCGTTGCTGCTCTCCCGATGCCGTTATCTGCAATGATGTACTGAAGGTAATCATTAACCAGCCTGATGTCAATACTCAGCAGGCCGTTTTTACCCGGCTTATTTTTAAGACCGTGCTGAATGGCGTTTTCTACAAAAGGCTGGATGATCATCGGTGGCACAACATAGTCGCAATTACGGAGTTCCTCATCAACATGGAGGCGGGTGATATATTTATCTTCATTCCGCAACTGCTCCAGATCGAGGTACAATTTCAGTGTTTCGATATCATTTAAAAATCTTACTGTATTCTCTTTTGAAATATCGAGGATATTCCGCATCAGCTTTGCAAATTTATTCAGGTAGTTGGTGGCATTGTATTTTTCATTGGCCTGGATAAGTCCATCAATACTGCTGATACAATTGAATACAAAGTGTGGATTTAACTGTGTGCGCAATGTTTGCAGTTGCAGTTCTGCTCTTTCTTTATCAAAATTCTCTTTTGCCAGTCTGTTCAGTTTTCTTTGATTCCGGTAATTCAGCAAAATAAAAAACGCCAGCAGCGCCAGCAACGCAAACCCGGCGAGGTAAAAATATTTTTGCTTTCTTTCTGCATATAACTTTGTTTCAGTGATCTGCTGTTTTTGGTTCAGGAGATCTTCTTTTTTGTCGAACCCCTTCTGCAATTCAAAGCTCTCGGATTTCCTGATGCTTTCTTCATTTACAATACTATCCCGGTAGGCTATGTATTTTTTATAGTACTCGTGCGCCCTGGTTATGTTTCCATTGAGTTCATAAAAGCGGGAGAGGTTGAAATAACTGTCCCTGATCTGGAGCCTTGCCTTTTTTTCGAACGACAACTGTAAAGCATCCCGGAACCATTGCCCGGCTTCTTCTTTGTTGCCCAGTTTTACACAGATGTTTCCGAGCAGGTGATATATTTTTGGATTGTCGTTTTCAAAACCGATTTTGCCATATCCTTCCTTTGTATTGGCGTCCAGCGCTTTTTTATAGTTTTCATAAGCCAGTGAAAAATTAAATTTCGCGTCTTTATCATTGCCATTGCTCCTTGCCGTATCACCCTTTAACTCATATACCTTGCCGATACCAACATAACATTTACCTTTTCCACCCATCAATGCCCAGGAGAACATACAATTATTCAGTTTCTGCAGTGCATCGTTGAACTTAACAAGCGCCGAATCCGGTTTATTCTTCAAAAGATATATCTCACCGATTTTTGTAAGCGAGAGTGCAGCCAATCCTTTAAATGAAGATGATGTGCTGCTCTCATTACCCAGCTTCATATTTACTGCAACAGCTTTTCCGTAAAACCTGAGCGCTTCGTCATAATTCTTCTGCTCCACTTTGATGTCGCCGATGTAATAATAGGAATCAGCCATTCTTACTTCATCGTTTACTTCTTCCCAATAATCCAACGCTGTGTAGAGGTAACGGATGGCTTCGGGATAATTGGCCTGGTCGTAGTAATTGGTGCCCAGGCTGCCGATGACTCCGGCGATGGCTTTCCTGTCGCCGGTTTGACGGTAATACGTTAGTGCAGTATCCCAATACCGGGCTGCTTCGATAAAATTTGCTGCATAAGATTT
>JAFDXA010000162.1 GCA_018268185.1 Bacteroidota bacterium | reverse complement strand
TTAACAATGAGGCCGAAATAAACCATAGCATTGCCTTTCCGCCAACACGCCCTACGGTTTTAAGATCGCCCAGCTTTGCAATCCCCACTACAAGCGTAGCAAAAACGAGTGGAGCAATGATCATCTGAACCATTCTCAGGAAGATGGTAGCGAGTAATTTTATTTTAGGAGCAAAATCTTTGATGAATTCCGGAGATGCATTGGCATTGATAAGGTAACCTGTGCCAATACCCAATATCATTGCAATGACAATGTATAAAGTCAGCCTGCTTTTCCAGGGCGGCGTATGCTGCATGATTTGAAAATTATAGTTTGCAATATATGATTTATAGCTTGTTGTGCATAAGGGTGGGGTAAAAATGTATCAATGGTTGCGTGAATATTGATTAATTGCTTATTTTTCCGATTCATTCTTTTATTAATCAAAACCACTGTATGAGTTTATTTGCAAAAAAATCACTGGAATCACTCCTGGCTGAAGCCGATGAATCCGGCAAAGGATTGAAGAGAACCCTCAGTGCCGGTGCGCTTGTTGCCCTTGGCATTGGTGCTATTATCGGTGCTGGTCTTTTTGTAAGAACCGCTGCTGCTGCTGCACAGAATGCCGGCCCTTCTGTAACCATAGGATTTATCGTAGCCGCTATCGGTTGTGCGCTTGCTGGTTTGTGCTATGCCGAACTTTCGTCATCTATCCCTATTTCCGGTAGTGCCTATACTTATACATACGCTACCATGGGAGAATTACTGGCATGGGTTATCGGCTGGGACCTGATACTTGAATATGCGGTTGGTGCTGCTACAGTTGGTATTGCATGGAGTGAATACCTGAACAATTTGCTGGTGAATGTACTTCACATGAATCCCATACCGTATGAATGGTGCCACTCTCCCTTTGAACATTCTGTTGACGGCGTTCATGGGATCATCAATATACCTGCCCTTGCTATCGTTGGACTACTGAGTTTACTGCTCATCAAAGGAACGCAGGAATCTGCATTTGTTAATGGGTTGATCGTAATCACCAAAGTAAGTATCGTAATCCTGATCATTGTTTTCGGGTGGCATTTTATCAACCCCGCCAACCACGAACCGTATATTCCTGCCGCTACAACTTACACAGATCACCAGGGCATCAATCACTCTTATGGTGGAATCATGGGCATCCTTGGGGCTGCCGGTGTGGTTTTCTTTGCCTTCATAGGTTTTGATGCTGTGAGTACTGCTGCCCAGGAAACCAAGAATCCGAAAACGGCAATGCCGATCGGTATACTTGGTTCATTGGCAATATGTACTGTACTTTATATCCTGTTTGCACATGTATTGACAGGACTTGCCCCCGTTGATTTCTTCAGAACCAATGGTAAGGAAGCTTCTGTTGTTGCAGCGATCAATACATACATGCCCGGCTACGGATGGCTCGGAAAACTCGTTACTGTAGCCATATTAGCCGGATTTTCTTCTGTAATATTGGTAATGTTACTCGGACAAAGCCGCGTATTTTATTCAATGAGTAAGGATGGGCTTTTGCCTCCAGCCTTCAGCGCTTTGCATCCAAAATTCAAAACACCGTATAAAGCAAACCTTATTATTCTTGCGATCGTTGGTGTTTTTGCGGCATTTGTACCGGGAGATATTGTAGGTGAGATGACCAGCATCGGAACACTCTTCGCTTTCATTCTTGTTTGTGCAGCTGTGATCATACTGAGGAAGACTGAACCCAATTTACCCAGGCAGTTTAAAACTCCTTTTGTTCCTGTTGTACCGATCTTAGGTATCATTGTATGTGCTGCCATGATATTCGGTTTGGGCTGGACAAACTGGCTGCGATTGTTTGGATGGCTCGCTATAGGTTTTATTATTTATTTCATGTACAGCAAAAAGAACAGTAAACTGAATAAATAAGAGCATAAAAATCTTAATAAAAAAATCCCGGAGTGTTGCTCCGGGATTTTTTTATTTCACCTGTATCTCATCAACAAAAATATGCGTATCACCGCCGGCGCCGGGATGCCAATCGGGTAGCTTGCCATACTGTTTTGCTTTTATCCTCACGTATCTTGCAGTAACTGCAGGAAAACTTGGTTCCATCTCCATGATCTGAACCGTGGGATCCTCTATATAAAGAAACTCACCACCTTTGTATATCTGTTTATAATTTATTCCATCGGTAGACACTTCTATTATCAATTCCTTCGGCATAACAATCCAGGCATTCACATCCTGCAGAAACCCTATCATTACTTTAGAAACTGTTTTCTGCTGTTTAAGATCCACAACAACATCCATATCAGCTTTCTGAAATCCCTGCCAGTTCCCTTTGCGCCAGTTGACAGTTCCACGCATACCATCAACCAGGGCGTCGGCGCCACCTGCATTATATTGAGGCTCGTACATGGAATTGTACTGAACTGTCCAGTTATTTTCGATCTTTTTGTATTCAGCCGATGTTACAAAACTCTTTTCCTTCCTGGCATTTACAGCGATCGCCTTCACTATCATGGACCTGTCAATTGAAAACGGTGTTGTATACTTTTTACTTTTTTCTGTAGGCGCTGAGCCGTCTGTTGTAAAATATATTATTGCATTTTTCTGGGATACTGACATTGCTATTTTCTTTGTGCCCCTGAACGGAACAGCACCTCCTTCAATGACCGGGTTCCCTACAATATGTTGCCCTGAAGGTATAGCTGTTATCGCATCTTTGGGTACAGTTGAAAAAACTGCTGATGGTTTATCTCCCATCATAAATGTTATGAGTCCGCCATTAACGATATCACTATGTTTCAGGTAAGCAGAATCCCATGGCGTTGGTCTCAATTTTTTTGCAGTGCTGATCAGTACATTCTGGATGTAATAATTTTTATCATTCACTCCCGGCGCATTGATT
>JAFDXA010000161.1 GCA_018268185.1 Bacteroidota bacterium | reverse complement strand
TTCATCACGGCAGCTTTCCTGGAAAGTTATATCACACATTATATGAGCCAGACCTACGACCGCAGTTCCGCTCCTGGTATGCCGGTATGGGTAAGTATCTGCATCCTCGCAGGGTCACTGTTACTGATCGTGTGGTATTTTGTGATCTGGCCGATCAAACTCAACCGGAGAGGTTTTTTTATTAAAGAAGATGGTATCATCAGCCGGTTAAATTCTGAAAATGCATAAGGCTTTCCTGGCGATATTGATCTGTTGCTGTTTTACTGCAGGCGCACAGGAAAAACAGTTCGAGTATGCAGACTCGTCCCTGATCGAAACTACCGATACAGTAGTTACCTCTGAGAGGCTGGAAGAAGAAGATGTTGTATCGGATATTTTATCAGATACAACGCTTTACATACACGCAATGCCTGTCCCTGCTGATTCCATACTTTCTTTGAAGAGAGATAAGCGTTTCGCTTATATGAAAGATATTGAAAGCAGGCTCAGAAAACTTAAAGAGGATGCGCAGGTTGAAAATAAAAAAAGCCAAAACAGCCCGCCGTCATTTCTTTACAGGCTGCTTTCATCAGGAGCGATCAAAATATTTTTCTGGTCTGTTGCCATTCTCGTTGTATGCTTTATTCTCTATAATCTTTTCCTGAGCAAAGGTGTTTTCAAACGAAAGACTGCAACAGCTCCTGTAGAAGAAATACCCGAGGAAGAAAAGGAGATCGCTGTTTCAGATTATGATCAACTCATCCGCCAGGCTTCAGGCCAGGGGAATTACAGGCTTGCCGTTCGTTACTTGTTTTTGAAAGGGATCGCTATGCTGGCTGAAAAGGAATATTTACACACTGCAGCGGGCAAAACGAATTATCAATATGTGCAGGAAATAAAACCCGAACTTAGAAACGATTTCTCATCACTGGTACTGGCTTATGAATATGTTTGGTATGGAAATTTCACTCCTGGAAAAGAAACCTATGATTCATTGGAAATAAAATTCAAAAATTTTTACAGGCAAATCCAATAGCCATTGAAACTGCGAAACTGCCATATCGTATTTGTATTCCTGTTGCTGATGGTAACCGGGTGCAGCAGTAATTCCAGGCTGCCCGATCTTCGTGAAACCTATTCATACAAAGACAGCAAGCCGTTCGGTACCTATGTGGCCAAAGAAATATTAGGCATATGTTTTCCGGATAATTATGTGCAGACATTCAGGGAACCAATTGCAATGGCTACGGCACCCCTGGCCGATACCAGCGCCCTTTACTTCTGCGTAACCAAAAACCTGTATGTTGACAGTTATGATGTTTCATCACTGCTCAATTTTGTTTACAGTGGTAATACAGCTTTTATATCAGCAGCGAATTTTGATACAGTACTTCTGAATAAACTGTATTGCAGTGTGTCGAATGATCCAGGCTTTTTCTTCAATGATCCCGAACAGTTTTCAACTGCTTCTGTAAGATTGATAGAAGGTATCAATGCCTCTCCTGAAAAATTCAGTTATTTCTATTTTCCTTTTGGATCTTCTTTTTCTACCATCAATGATATATACAGCCGAATCGTAGGATATAATGAAAATGAAAAAGCGAATTGCATTGTGTTTTTTTGGGGAAAAGGCAAACTGTTCCTGCATACCGATCCAAGAGCATTCAGCAATTATTTCCTGCTTACCCGGAATAACTACCGCTACATGCAACAGTTGGTGCAGGTTACAGAAGCTGCGCCGCAGCATATTTATTGGGACGATTATTACAACAAACACAACTACCCGGTAAACAGGAAGTCGGGATCCGGGCTTGAAGAGATATTTAAATACCCGGCACTTAAAGCCGCTTTCTGGCTTTTGCTGTCGCTGTTGCTCCTGTATATACTTTTCGGGATGAAACGCAGGCAACGTATCGTTCGGAAGATCAAACCGAATGAGAACAGTTCGGTAGCATTTACAGAAACCGTGGCAAGACTTTACCTGCAGAAGCACGACAACAGGAATATAGCTGAAAAGATGATTAACTATTTCAATGATTTTATCAGGAGTAATTATAACCTGCACGTGAATCCCGGCGATACGGAATTCATCAATACGCTGAGTCG
Organism: Bacteroidota bacterium; assembly: GCA_018268185.1. Lineage (GTDB taxonomy): Bacteria > Bacteroidota > Bacteroidia > Chitinophagales > Chitinophagaceae > Ferruginibacter. The sequence goes on along the minus strand of JAFDXA010000161.1, from coordinate 1,477 downwards.
TAAATCCGGGGTGCCGGAACAGCAGGTTGAAACCCTTTACAGAACTATCGGTGATGCCATCGAAAGCAAGTCGCTGAATGACTACCAGCTTTTATCTTTAAATAATCAAATTGAACAATTTTATAAAACCCGTAAATGATGGAAGGAAACATATTTGAGCAGCGCAACAGCCTGTCTGAACTTAATGCAGCACTGGCAGCCATTCGCAACGAAGTGGGAAAGGTGATCGTGGGGCAGCACCAGATGATAGATCTGTTGCTTACAGGCATTCTCTGCGATGGACATATCCTGATAGAAGGAGTTCCCGGTGTGGCGAAAACACTTGTTGCCAAACTCATCGCCAGGATCATAGATGTGCGTTTCTCAAGGATACAGTTTACGCCAGACCTGATGCCGAGCGATGTGTTGGGAACTGCAGTGTTTAATCCCGCCAATGCAGCTTTTAATTTTAAGCCCGGGCCGATATTCAGCAATATCGTTCTGATAGATGAGATCAACCGGGCACCGGCCAAAACACAGTCGGCCCTCTTCGAGGTTATGGAAGAAAGGCAGGTTACCATTGATGGCCATTCACATGCAATGGCATATCCATTCATTGTACTGGCCACGCAGAACCCGGTAGAGCAGGAAGGAACTTACAGGTTGCCGGAAGCTCAACTGGACAGGTTCCTTTTTAAGATAGAAGTCAACTACCCAACCCTCCAGGAAGAAGTAAGAATACTGCAGAGCCAGCAGGGTAAAACCCAGAACGAGATGCTGGAGGAAGTGCAGAAGCTTTTATCAGCAGACCTGATACAGCAATACCGTAAGCAGGTTCAGCAGGTGATGGTTGAACCAAAACTTATAGAATATATTGCAACCATCGTAAGTGAAACAAGAAACAATCCTTCATTATACCTTGGAGCTTCAACAAGGGCTTCACTTGCCATTCTTCGTTCAGCAAAAGTAACAGCGGCTCTCCGTGGTCGTGACTTTGTTATTCCGGAAGATGTGAGGGATATGGCGCCACATGTACTGAGGCATCGCATCATGCTCACGCCGGAAAAGGAAATGGAAGGAGTTAGTCCCGACGACCTGATCGGTAATATACTGAAGGCGGTGGAAGTGCCGAGATAGTTTGAAGTTTAGCGTTGAACGTTGTGGATGAGTATAAATTTTAAGAATTATTTAAAAGCCTGAATGAAGCTAATAAAAAGATATATCGGGGATTTGTTTCTAAGCGTAAGGTTTTATTTTGGTCTTTCGCTTTGCACACTCTGTTTTGTAATGTCTTTTTTTTACCCGTTTTTCCTGGTCGTATCGCAGGCGATCCTTTTTGTATTTCTTTTCCTTGTAATTACTGATTATGTATTTCTTTTCTTCTTTGCGAGGGCCCCACGAATCAGGAGGCAGTTAAGTGAACGCATGAGCAATGGTGATACGAATGAGGTTACACTCAAGGTTACCAACAGGCAGGATTACCAGCTTCACGTGAAAT